>DATMTF010000121.1:0-4142 GCA_035565015.1 Asticcacaulis sp.
CCTGGAATGTCTCGCGCCCGTCGGCGTCGATCTCGCCCTTGTCGTAACGCTTGCGCTTGTCGGAATCCTTCAGGAAATCATAGGCCGCCGTCACGCGCTTGAAGCGTTCCTCGGTCGCCGTATTGCCGGGATTCTGATCGGGGTGCAGTTCCTTGGCCAGCTTGCGGAAAGCCTTCTGGATTTCGGCGTCGCTGGCGCCGCGCTTCACACCCAGTTCCTGATACGGATCGCCTGCCACTACACTCACCTCCAAAGCGAAGAGGTGTGTCCTACAGGCTCGATTTTCAAGACGCAAGCGTTGCAAAAAGGCAACATTTTAAAGCGCGATCCTCAAGACCGGACCATAGCCCCAGATCATCGACTTCTGCGCCACCTCGATCCGCGCCCCCGCCGTCAGCCCTGCGGGAAAATCCGCCGCCCGCATCGCCGCCGTATAGGCGAAGGACGAGATCGCGACCTCAAGGCTCCGCTTCACGCCGTCATCATCCAGAACCTGCACGCGATAAAGCTCGCTCTCCTCGCACAGGGGCGGCTCGCCTTCCCAGCTATCGCCGCCATAGCGCGGCGAGCGCAGCCAGCTCACCGTCTCAGCGTCAATGCGCCCATAGACCGGCGCGCGCGGCCTGAGCGCCAGCCCGGTCCACACCGCCGTCACATCCAGCGCCCCGTCCATCGCCGCGCCAAACCCCTTGCGCCCGACGCGGAACAACCGGTTCAGCCCGCGCTCGTCGCTCGTCATATCGGCGCGCGCGAAATTCGTCGGCAGGACGATCACCGCCGCCCCGTCCGCCAGCCCCGCCGCCAGCGCCTGCTCCGTCCCCCATTGCCCGCGCACCAGACCGCTCAGGCGATAGCGGCTCCCGCCCAGCGCCGTCGCGTTCAGATACTGCACGATCTCCCATTCCCCGTTCTGCGCCTGCACGCAGACGAAGGCGCCGCCCGCATAGAGCGTATCGAGATCGCAGGACGACGGCGGCGCGCCTTCGAGGTAGATGTCGCAAAACGCCTCGCGCAGCAGATAGTTGCGCCTTTGCGGCGGCAGGGCCGTCAACAGCGTCCCGATCCCCGCCATCGCCTCCACCGTCCCGCGCAGCCGCAGGCTCGACGCCCCCGCCCCGGCATAGACATCGCAGCCCAGCCACGGACTGGCCGACGGGACCAGAACCGGCAGCACATTCGTCTCATCCAGCCCGAAGCACGGCAGCTCCAGCAGCGTAAAGCCGGTGATCAGGCTCAAACCGCCATTCCCCGCCGCGCCGCTCCCGGACGGCTCCATCGCCACCACCGCGCGCGCCAAAAGCGTCGGCGTCAGGGTCATGCTCGGCGCCTCCCCGGCGTCCAGCCCGGTCACGCGATACGGGATCGTATCACCTTCTACCGTCACCCCGTCGCCGATTTGCAGCGTCATCATCAGCAACGGATCGGCGTCCAGCGTCAGCGTGTGCCGCACAGCTTGCGCGCTCTGCAACAGGTAGGCCGCATAGGCCTGCGCCTGCGCTTCGCTCAACACCAGCGGCAGATCGACCTCGCTCCGGTCCGCCCCTGTCCGGTCGTCCGCTCGCACCGTCACCGCCTGAGTCTGATAGTCACGGTCAGGATCGTAGCAGCGCAGGGTCAGGCTGTCCGGAACCGCGACCAGATCGCGCCGGACCTTCAAAGGCGAGGCGTCCCGGTACGCCAGTTGGTCGCGCATGACCGCCAGATCGGTCCCATGCCCGGCCCCGACCAGCCGCAGACTCAAGCCACGCGGCGCAACCTCCAGCCCCAGCCAGGCCAGCACCGGCGCCAAAGCCGCCTTGGCGCTCAGCGGCGGCGCGAAGGCGTAACCGGCCACATCGCCCTCGACCTCGGACAGATCGAGCTGTTCCGGCGCAATCCCCGCCTGCCCCATAATCTCCGTGATCAGGTTGCGCACATCGCCCGCCCCGACCCGCCCGTTCAGCCAGTGGCCGGTGCGCCAATTGTCCGTATCGCCCCATACATCGGCGCGTTGCGGAAACGCCGGATAGGGCCGCGCGTCCCAGCACCACACCGCCATGCCGTCCAGCATCGGCCCGCCATAGACGCTGCTGACCGGATTATGGGTCACATAAAAGGCGTGATAGGCGTCAAGACACGTCCGCTGCGCCCGGTCGTCGCGCATCCCGCTCGAATAGGGTGGAACCGCGCTTTCGGAACTTTTCGGATCTAAGAACAGGTTCGGCGCATTCGGTCCCTTGTCGATGGCCGCGCAGCCGATCTCGATCAGCCGCACCGGCTTGGACTGCGCAACCCACGTCGTCGGCGTTGCGGATCGCACCCCGCCGGGACGGTCATAATGCAGGTTCGACCACCAACCAATCACATCCTTGGGCCGGAACATCCAGTCCTCGCCATAAGCTTCGTCCGAGATCGGCGTCCGCGCTTGCGCGTCGCGATCCGCCTCCAAGGCGTAAAACCAGTCAAACCCCTCGCCGCCGCGTATCCGGCTCATCAGGTAGTCTTCGTCATAGATGGACGCCGCCAGCGCCGCGTCGAGATGATCCGCCCCGTCGCGCCAGTCGGTCAGGGGCGCGTACCAGTCGATGCCGACAAAGTCGATATTGGCGTCCGCCCATAACGGATCGAGATGAAACACCGCATGGCCATCTCCGGGCTGGTGGCCGAAATATTCGCTCCAGTCCGCGCCATAGCCGATCTTCGTCCCCGCCCCGACCACGCCGCGCGCCTCGGCGGCCAGATCGCGCAACCCCGCCGCCATCGGATAGGCGCCCACGTCGTCGCGCAGCCAGGTCAGGCCGCGCAGCTCCGAGCCCAGCACCATCGCCTCGACCCCACCCGCCGCCACGCCCAAGGACGCAACGTGCAGCACGAACCGGCGCAAACCCCAATCGTCCGGCCCGCCCAGAAACTGCGCCACATCGTCCGTCACCATCGCCGTCTGATCGTGGCTCGACGTGATCCGCCCGCGCCACGGAAAACCGTCGCAATCCATCAGGATGAACGGGATTAACGTGACCTCAAACCCACGCGCCTTCAACGCCGTAATCGCGTCGATCACCACCTGATCCGACGGCGTGCCGCCATAGGCCGGACGGCCCTCGATCTGCGTCACCACATGCGCCTCGTCGCGGCTCAAACCCGCCACCGACCAGCTCAAGGGCGAAGTAATGCGGTCCGCGCTCTCCACGCCGGGCCGCACCCGGCAGCTTCCCGCCTCCAGACTGTCGCCGAACCAGCTCACCACCAGATTGACGCGCTTCACATTGGGCAACTGAGCCTGCAACTGATCGAGCGAAACCGTGAAATCCGTCGCCGTCCCGCCCGTATGCTGCGTCTCGAACGCCGCACCCGTAAGGCCCGTGCGCAGCGCATTCGGTTGCGTCGCATAGATGAATTCGCCCGCGCCGGGGATCAGGCATACGGCTTCGATGCGGCTTTCCAGATCGGCGAACGCGCCGCGCGGGCGGCGAAACACCTCGACATTGAGATTGGGCGGGCGATTGCCAAAGGCGGTGATGTCGAGATCCTCGAACACCAGATAGGCGACGCCGCGATAGGCGGGCGCATCACCTTCAATCGCTTCGATCAAGGCGTCCGGCGCCTGATCCTCATCGCCGAGGTAGAGCCGGTACGCAATCTGCGCCGTATCCAAAAGCGCTCCGTCCGCCCAGATGCGCCCGATGCCGTCAATCGGCCCCTCGCACAGCGCCACCGCAAACGATAAGGTATAGGCATAGCTTTCGGTCTTCACGCTGGTCTTGCTGGCGCGCGTCGTCGTGCGGTTCTCCTTCAGCCGCGCCGCCCAGATCACCGTCCCGGCCACGCGCATCTTGCCGAACACCTGCCGCACCGGATCGCCCTGCGCGCCGCCGCTCAGTTGCAGCCCTGTCAACCGCGTCCCGACCTGCCGCGCCGGCTGAAGCGCATTCACCGCCGTCCGGTCAATCACCGACCCAATCGCCCGACCAATGGCGCCCCCGACCGGCCCCGCCAGACTGGTCCCCACCGCACTCAAAATCACCTGCGCCAATCCAAAATCCTTCCTTCTTCTCCTTCCCCGTTTACGGGGGAGGGGGACCACGAAGTGGTGGAGGGGGCATCCCCGTCTCTCATACCTCCCCGGCTTCGCCGGGGAGGGGGACCGCGCGGGCAAGGCCCGC
>DATMTF010000122.1:0-3037 GCA_035565015.1 Asticcacaulis sp.
GGGACGGACGCTTTGAACTCGACGCCGATCTGCCCGTCACGGCCTCGGCGGCGCGGCGTGCGGAGCTGGGCGACGCCGACCGCAAGCGCCTGCTGAGCTTGCCCGCGCCGCTGCGCGGCGCCTTACCGGTGGTCGATACGCCTGACGGGCCGATCCTGACGCGCGCCGCCTGCTGGACGACCTGGCGTTTCAAAGCGGCGGCGGGCGCCATGGCCACGGAATGCGATCTTGACGCGCCAACCGCATAAGGTGTGTAGCGAAGTGATAATTTCCTCCCTATATGTGAGGGCAAGGTGGAAGGCGCCCGCTGCGGCGGGGCTTTCGGTGGCCGGACACACGGCCTGTTATAAGGATTGAATGCAGCATGAATCTGCGCTCCATGGCGATTATCGGCGTTATCGCAGCGCTCCTGATTGGCGTCTTCTCCTTCATGCACATGAAGACAGGGCCGCTGATGGCGGCGGAAGGCGGCACGCAGGAACTGGCCTATTCCGACCTGCTGACGGCGGTGAAGGACGGTCAGGTCAAGGACATCACCATCCACAACGACGAAGCGCGCGGCAATCTGACCGGCAATAAGGCCTTTCACGCCGTTATCCCGCTCTATGAACACAAGACTCTGGACGACGCGCTGGAAGCCAAAGGCGTCAAGACCAATTACCAGACGACGCGCACCTCGATCCTGATGAGCGTGCTGACCACCATAGTGCCGGTGCTGCTGATGGTCGGGCTGTGGTTCATCATCATGCGCCAGATGCAGGGCGGCGGACGCGGCGGGGCCATGGGCTTCGGCAAGTCCAAGGCGCGGCTTCTGACCGAGCATAAGAACCGCGTCACCTTCACCGACGTCGCGGGCGTCGAGGAGGCCAAGGAGGAGTTGCAGGAGGTCGTCGACTTCCTCAAAGACCCATCCAAGTTCCAGAAGCTGGGCGGCAAGATCCCTAAGGGCGCGCTGCTGGTCGGCCCTCCAGGTACGGGTAAGACCCTGCTGGCGCGCGCGGTCGCCGGCGAGGCGGGCGTGCCGTTCTTCTCGATCTCCGGTTCCGATTTCGTGGAAATGTTCGTCGGCGTCGGCGCCAGCCGTGTGCGCGACATGTTCGAGCAGGCCAAGAAGAACGCGCCGTGCATCATCTTCATCGACGAAATCGACGCGGTCGGTCGCCACAGAGGCGCCGGGCACGGCGGCGGCAATGACGAACGCGAACAGACGCTCAACCAGTTGCTGGTCGAGATGGACGGCTTCGAGGCGCAGGAAGGCATTATCATCATCGCCGCCACCAACCGCCCCGACGTGCTGGACTCGGCCCTGTTGCGCCCCGGCCGCTTCGATCGTCAGGTGACGGTGCCGAACCCCGACCTGACCGGGCGCGAAGCCATCCTGCGCGTGCATATGAAGCAGGTGCCTCTGGCCGTCGATGTCGACGTCAAGGTGATCGCGCGCGGTACGCCGGGCTTCTCCGGCGCGGACCTGGCCAACCTCGTCAACGAAGCCGCCCTGATGGCGGCGCGCAAGGACCGCAAGCTGGTCACCATGCGCGATTTCGAGGACGCCAAGGACAAGGTGATGATGGGCGCCGAGCGCCGCTCGATGGCCATGTCCGAGGAAGAAAAGAAGCTGACCGCTTATCACGAAGGCGGCCACGCCATTGTCGCGCTCAAGGCGCCGCAGGCCGATCCGGTGCATAAGGCGACCATCATCCCGCGCGGTCGCGCGCTCGGCATGGTCATGCAGCTTCCCGAAGGCGACCGCTATTCGCAGAACAAGATCCAGATGGAGTCGCGTCTGGCCATACTGATGGGCGGTCGCGTCGCCGAGGAGCTGATCTTCGGCAAGGACGCCGTGACCTCCGGCGCTTCGTCCGACATCCAGCAGGCGACCAAGCTGGCCAAGGCGATGGTGACGCGCTGGGGCTATTCGGACGAGCTGGGCCTGGTCAACTACCGCGACTCCGAAGACGAGTACGGCGCCTATGCGCGCGACGTGTCCGAGGAGACCTCGCGCAAGATCGACGCCGAGATCAAGGCTCTGGTCCAGAAGGGCTATGACGAGGCCAAGCGCATCCTGACCGAATATAATGATGGCCTGCATCGTCTGGCTAAGACCCTGCTGGAGCTGGAAACCCTGACCGGGGATGAGATCGCCAAGGTGCTGAATGGCGAGAAGATCGAACGCGACGAAGAAACCGGCGTCGCCATCGAACTCAGCTCAAATTCGGCGGTGCCGGAAACGGACCTGCCCAAGGCCGAACCGGCGATTGCGCCGGTAGTGGCGTAGGCGTAAAATCAGGTCGGGCGGTTATCGCCCGGCCTTTTTCATTTGGGGGGCGTCTATGGCCATAAAACCGGATAAGCCATGGTTCGCGGCCAAACGCTACGGTTACGGCGCGGGGCTGCCGATAAGCTGGGAGGGCTGGCTGGTTCTGGTCCTCTACCTGCTGATCGTCATCGGCGCGGCGGCGGGGTTGCCGCTTGTCCTGCCTGAGGCGACCGCCATCACCGCGCTGGGCGTCATCGTCATTGTGGCCACCCTCGTGTTTCTGGTCATCTGCATCCGCAAGACGCGCGGCGGCTGGCGCTGGCGTTGGGGCAAGGACTAGCAGTACGCGCATTCTTTATCGCGCGACCTGAACCGGACTATGGCGTCCTTATGCCCGACAAGGGTTTGATGGCGCCTTGTTCCGGCGAAGGAGGCCATATGCCGACCACACATAATCCACGCGGCGACCGCGAAGGGCGGCGGCGCGGCCTGTTCATCGTTCTGGCCATTGCGGTCATCGGCCTGATCGGCGCGTTGGTGACGATCATCGCCCAGCCTGCGGCGTTTCATCACGAAAAGACGCCCGCCGCCGTGGCGGATCGGGCGCAATAGGCGTCAGCCCGTATCCGGCGGGGTGCGGCGCACCACCCACCACGGAAAGCCCGGCGGTTCGGCCTTTTCCGTCCAGCCGTCGGACGGGGTGGAGACGCGGCCCATCACCATCATCTCGTAAAATTCGGAAATGGCGTAATAGTCGGGGTCTTCGGATGAAAAGGCCGA
>DATMTF010000123.1:0-7360 GCA_035565015.1 Asticcacaulis sp.
CGGATTACCATAAAAATTCAATGGGTTTTGAACATCAGAGTTCAATTGTACACACAGCCGAGGCCGCCAGACCTTCGCCGCGGCCGGCAAAGCCCATGCCTTCGGTCGTGGTCGCCTTGACCGAGACGCGGTCAAGATCGAGCGCCAGGATTTCGGCGACGCGGCGGCGCATGGCCTCGCGATAGGGTTTGATCCTGGGCCGCTCGCAGATCAGGGTGACATCGACATTGAGGATGCGCCCGCCGCGCTGAGCGATCAGCTCGGCGGCGTGGCGCAGGAAACGGTCGGACGATGCGCCCTTCCATTGCGGGTCGCTGGGCGGGAAGTGATCGCCGATATCGCCAAGCGCCGCCGCGCCGAGCAGGGCGTCGGTCAGGGCGTGCAGACCCGCATCGGCGTCGGAATGGCCGATCAGGGTCTGGTCATGCGGAATTTCGACGCCGCACAGCCATACCCTGTCGCCATCGCCCCAGCGATGCGCGTCGAAACCCTGGCCGGTGCGGATGTCTTTCACGTCGATCTCCTTGTCGATCAGGGCTTCGAGCAGGGCGAAGTCTTCCGGCCAGGTCAGTTTGTGCAGGCGCATATCGCCGGGAACGAGCGCGACCGCGATTCCGGCCTCACCCGCCACCATCGCCTCGTCCGTGGCGGCGCGGTCTGCGGGCCAGGCGGCGTAGGCGGCGCGAATATCGTCATAACGGAAAGCCTGCGGGGTCTGGGCGCGCCACAGATTGTCGCGCGACGGCGTGTCGGTGATGATCGCGTTCGCGCCGAGCTTGAGCGTATCGGCGACCGGCAGGGCGAGGATGGCGGCGCGGTGCTGCGTCAGGCTTTGCAACAGGTTGCGGATATGGCTTGCCGTCAGCAAGGGACGTGCGGCGTCGTGGATCATGACGATTTCGTCGGCCTCCGCCGTCAGGGCGGTCAGGCCATTGACGACCGAAGCCGCGCGGTCGGCGCCGCCCGCGACGATCTGCGCGCGATCGCCATAGGCCGCCTCGGCGCGAGCAATGTCGTCAGCCGGGACGACGACAACGATCTGCGTTGCGCCCGCCGCCGCGAACGCTTCAACCGACCAGTCCAGCACAGGGCGACCACCCAGCGGCGCCCACTGTTTCCTGCCGCCGGAGCGGCTGCCGGACCCGCCGGCGACGATAATGGCGTGAAAGATCATGTTTGCTCTTTAACCCGAAACCAGATGCAGGCAAGCGGCAAATCCTGTATGAGCGCGGCGATGAACGCAAAAACCTTGCAGATTGGAGACGTGACCATTCCGGGCCGTGTGCTGATCGCGCCGATGACCGGCGTGTCGGACCTGCCGTTCCGGCGCATGGCGCATAAGCTGGGCGCGCCCTATGCGGCGACCGAGATGGTGGCCTGCGCCGAGATGCAGACGGGCCGCGCCGATGTGGCGCGCAAGGCGCAACTTGGCGATCATGACGGGCTGAAGATCATCCAGCTTGTCGGACGCGACCCGGAGCATATTGCGCGCGGCGCCCGGCTGGCCGAAGAGATGGGCGCGGATATTGTCGATCTCAATTTCGGCTGTCCGGCCAAGGAGGTCACCGGCGTCCTGTGCGGATCGGCCCTGATGCGCGATCTCGATCAGGCCGAGCGGATTATCACGGCGGCGCTGAATGCCACGTCGCGCCCGGTGACGGTCAAGATGCGGCTGGGCTGGGATGATGACAGCCGAAACTGCGCCGAGCTGGCGCGGCGGGCGCAAAGCCTGGGCGTCAAGGCGATCACCGTGCATGGCCGCACCCGCCAGCAATTCTATAAGGGCGAGGCCGACTGGCGCGCCGTGGCGCAGGTCAAACAGGCCGTCGCCATTCCGGTCATCGTCAATGGCGATATCGTCGATCTGGATAGCGCCAGGACTGCGCTGACGCAATCGGGCGCCGACGGCGTGATGATCGGACGCGGAATCTATGGCCGCCCGTGGTTCGCGGACGCGCTGAATACGGCGCTCAACGACAATGCGCCGTTGCAGGAACCGGATGCGGCGGAACGGGCCGACCTGCTGGTCGAACATATGCGGGCCAGCCTGGATTTCTACGGCGCGCCTCTGGGCCTGCGCATGTTCAAGAAGCATCTGGGCAGCTATATCGAAGCTTCGCCGCACCATCCTGACGCCTCGGTCCGGCGTCAGGACAAGGGGCGGCTGTGCCGACTCGACGATCCGGCGCAGATCGAAATCGAGGCGCGCGCCCTGATGCGGTAAAATTGCCGCTTATGCGCAACATTGCTGTTGATTTTCGGACACAGTAGTGCGCAAATGCCACGCAACATTATGGCTTCAAGGTCCGAATTGAAGGAAACCACGGCAAAACGGCGCTGGCGCCTGTGGCTCTCACGCAATCTCCGCAGCATTCGCGCGGCGGGGCTGCAAAAGCTGCTGCTTGGGGCGGGCTATGGCGCCGCCATCCTGACCACCGCCTTTGTCATGTGGCTGATCGTCGCCGCGCCGGGAACCGGGCCGATCAGTCAGGTCGGCGACTATCTGCTGATCCTGATCTGTCTGAACCTTGTTCTGTTGCTGAGCCTGTTGTCGGTCGTGGTCATGCGCGTGGTGCGCATCGCCAGGGCGCGCGGCGCCGACGCAGGGGCGCGGCTGCACCTGCGCTTCGTCTTCCTGTTCTCGATTGCAGCGGTGGCGCCGGCCATCATCGTGGCCCTGTCCTTCGGTCTTTTGAACCGCGGCATCGACACCTGGTTCTCCGACCGGGTGAAGACGACGGTGGAGAACGGCGCCGTCATCGCCCAGACCTATCTCGACGCCCAGCACGACACCTCGTCCAAGGCGCTGACCCACCTGCAACAACTTGTCGAAAGCCCGGATGCGCGCAAGCTGTTTCCCGACCGGCTGGCCTTTTCCATCGCCTTGAAAAACGCCTTTATCGAACGCGGCGACCTCGACGCGGTCTATATTGTCGATTCGTCGGGTCAGGTGCTGGCGCGCGCCGAGGGCGAGAACGCGCCGCCCTATATGGCGCCGCCCGCCGAGGCCATAGCCGACGCCAGGGCCAAGGGCGCGGTCGGTTTTACCGCGCCCGACGCCGAGCGCATTCTGGCGCCGCTGCAAAATTATAATGGCGCCATCCTCTATGGCCTGAAGACCTGGCCGCCAGGCATTCTGGAAAAGCTGAAATCCTCCAGCCAGGCCGTCACCGATTACAAGGGCACGATCAAGAGCAAGGGCCGCGCCCAGACCATCTTTTCGCTGGCCTATATCGAGGCGGTGCTGCTGGTGCTGATCGGCGCCATCTGGGGCGGCGCCTCGGCGGCGGAGAGCATCGCAGTGCCGGTCGCGCGCCTCGTACAGGCGGCGGGCAAGGTCGCGGCGGGCGATCTCAATGCGCGCGTTTCGACCGCGCATCAGTCCGAGGACATCGCTGTTTTGTCGCGCGCCTTCAACCACATGACCTCCGACCTGCAAAGCCAGCAGGCGGCGCTGAAATCGGCGGGCGAGGAGGCCGAGAGCCGCCGCCGCTTTATCGAAACCGTGCTGTCGGAAATCAGCGCGGGCATTGTCGGGCTCGACGTGCTGGAGCATGTCTCGGCTATCAACCGCCACGCCGCCAACTTCCTCAATGTCAGCGCCGAGGACGCTTTGGGCCGCAATATCCGCGACATTGCGCCGGAAATCGCCGAACTGCTCAACAAGGTCAGCATGCATCGCGTAGAGGAGCAGGAGGTCGATCTGGTCCGGCAGGGCGAGACGCGGCGCGTGCGTGTGCGCGCTTCGGCGCTGGAGACCGGCGGCGCCGTGCTGACCTTTGACGACATCACCCGTCTGATCGCCGCCCAGCGCAACGCCGCCTGGAAGGATGTGGCGCGCCGCATCGCGCACGAGATCAAGAATCCGCTGACCCCAATCCAGTTGTCCGCCGAACGCCTGCGCCGCAAATATCGCGGCCAGATCGAGACCGACGGCGACACCTTCGACCGGCTGACCGACACCATCGTGCGTCAGGTCGGCGATATCGGCCGCATGGTCGATGAGTTCTCCTCGTTCGCGCGCATGCCGGCGCCGAATTTCGCCGAGGAAGAGGCCGATGAACTGGTGCGCGCCTGCGTGTTTTCGCAGCGTGTGGCGCGACCGGACATCTCGGTCGAGATTGTCGAGCCGCTGCCGGAGGTGCGCGTGGTCTGCGACGGGCGTATGCTGTCGCAGGCGCTCGGCAATGTGCTGAAAAACGGCGGTGAGGCGATTTCGTCGCGCCTGTTGCGCGACGGCGCGGCGGAGACCGGCGGCGATCAGATCGTCGGCCACCTACGCGTCGAAATGCGTCTGGACGGCGGCGAACTGGTGATCGAGGTCGAGGATGACGGGGTTGGCCTGCCGGAAAAGGACCGCGACCGGCTGACCGAGCCCTATGTGACGACGCGGGAAAAAGGCACGGGCCTGGGCCTTGCGATTGTAAAGCGTATTTTAGAGGATCACGGCGGCGAGTTCTATCTCACCGACGCGGTTGTTTTGAGCGGCGCGCGGGCAGTCCTGCGTCTGCCGCGCCAGCAGGCGGGACAGGTTTCGCCTGCGCAAGGCTCCGACAGCGGGCCGCCTAAGATGATGAGGGTCTGATGAAAGTATCGTCTGGCGTTGATATTCTGGTCGTGGACGACGAGGCCGATATTCGCGAGCTGATCGCGGGCATCCTCGAAGACGAAGGCTATGCGGTGCGCACCGCCGCCGACTCCAATGCGGCCCTGCGCGCGATCAAGGCGCGCAAGCCGTCCTTATGCGTGCTGGACATCTGGATGCAGGGCGGCGGGCTGGACGGGCTGGAGCTGCTCAGCGTAATCCACGAACTCGATCCCGATATTCCGGCCATCATGATCTCCGGCCATGGCACGATCGAAACGGCGGTGTCGGCGATCAAGAAGGGCGCGTTCGACTTTATCGAAAAGCCTTTCAAGACCGAACGGCTGATCATGGTCGTGCAACGCGCGCTGGAAATCACCAATCTGCGCCGTGAAAACCGTCGCCTGCGCTCGCAGGCGGTCGTGCCGGACGGTCTGGTCGGCAATTCGGCGGCGGCGCAGTTGCTGCGCTCGACCATCGCCAAGGTGGCGCCCGCCAATTCGCGCATCATGATCTCCGGTCCCGCCGGTTCCGGCAAGGAGCTGGTCGCGCGCATGATCCATGAGGCCAGCCCGCGCGCCAAGTGCGAATTCGTGCCGATCTCGGCGGCGGGCATGACGCCGGAGCGGCTCGACATCGAACTGTTCGGCGAGGAGGGCGAGGGCGGACGCCCGCGCAAGATCGGCGTGTTCGAGCGCGCGCATGGCGGCACCCTGTTCCTCGACGAGGTCGCCGACATGCCGCCGGAGAGCCAGAGCCGCATCCTGCGCGTGCTGGTCGAGCAGCGCTTCACCCGTGTCGGCGGCGCGCAGGACGTGCAGGTCGATGTGCGCGTGATTTCCTCGACTTCCAAAGACCTGCCCGCCGAAATCTCCGCCGGACGGTTCCGCGAAGACCTGTTCCACCGCCTGAACGTGGTGCCGGTGCGCGTGCCGGGCCTGTCGGAGCGGCGCGGCGACATCGCCGAACTGGTCACCTATTTCATCGAGCGCATCAGCGCAGCGCAGGGCCTGCCCAAACGCACCCTGTCCGAGGATGCAATGGCCACCTTGCAGGTGCATGAATGGCCGGGCAATGTCCGTCAGTTGCGCAACAATATCGAGCGCCTGCTGATCCTGGCTTCGGGCAATCCGTCGGACCCGATTACCGCCGAAATGTTGCCGTCAGAGGTGGTGGAATCGGCGGTGGCGGGCGCGATCCGGCCCGAACGCATCATCGCCCTGCCGCTGCGCGACGCGCGTGAAGTGTTCGAGCGCGAATATCTGTCGTCGCAGATCGTGCGCTTCGGCGGCAATATTTCACGCACGGCCAACTTCATCGGCATGGAGCGCTCGGCCCTGCACCGTAAACTGAAATCGCTGGGCCTGGCGCATATTCGCGGCGACGAGGACGAGCTTTAGATGTCGCGCATCGCTTATGTGAACGGCGCCTATGTGCGCAGTGACGAGGCCGGGGTGTCGATCAACGACCGCGGCTATCTGTTCGCCGACGCCGTCTATGAGGTCTGGTCGGTGTTCGACGGACGGCTGGCGGACGCCGAAGGTCATCTCAATCGGTTGGACAGAAGCCTCAGAGAGTTGCAGATTGTGCAACCCATGTCGCGGGCGGCGCTGCTGAACGTGCTGAACGAGGTCATCCGCCGTAATCGTATCTCCGAGGGCATGGTCTATCTGCAGGTCAGCCGGGGCGTGGCGCCGCGCGATCACGTCTTTCCGTCGCGTACGCCGCCCAGTCTGGTGATTACAGCCCGTCCTGTGGACCGCGACGCGGCGGCGCGCAAGACCGAGGCGGGAATCCGCGCCATCAGCGCGCCCGACATTCGCTGGGGGCGCTGCGACATCAAGACGGTCGGGCTTTTGCCCAATGTGCTGGCCAAGCAGGCGGCGCGCGAACGCGGCGCGGGCGAGGTGATCTTCGTCGACAAGGACGGCTATGTCACCGAAGGCGGTTCCACCAATGTCTATATGGTCACAGCGAATGGCGTAGTGAAAACCCGCCCGCTCAACGCCAATATCCTGCCCGGCGTGACAAGGCTCAACCTGCTGCCCATCATCCACAACAGCGACCTCTCCTTACGCGAAGAGGCCTTTACGCTGGACGAGGCCAAGGCCGCCGCCGAGGTGTTCGTCACCGCCGCGACCAGCCTTGTCCTGCCGGTCGTCGCCATTGACGACCACCGCATAGGAACCGGCGCGCCGGGGCCTGTGGCGCTGAGTTTACGGGAAGCCTATATCGATCAGGCGCGCCGAACGGCGGGTTCGTAAAATAATTTTACCGCCATGAGGTTGAAAAAGGGCTGAGTCATGCCCTAATGTCGCTGTGTGTGTGGAGAATATCCTGTTCTCCAATGTCAACGAGAAGGGCCTGACAATGTCCCACGAAAAGAAACAAAACCTGCAAGACACCTTTCTGAACAGTGTCCGCAAAACCAAAACCCCTCTGACCATCTTCCTGATCAACGGCGTCAAGCTGCAGGGCATTGTGAGCTGGTTTGACAATTTCTGCGTGCTGCTGCGCCGCGACGGCCAGTCGCAACTGGTGTACAAGCACGCGATCTCGACCATCATGCCCGCCGCGCCGGTGCAACTGTACGAACAAGAAGACGACAGTGAGGACTGACCTTCGCTTAGAAGGGCCTTCTTTTGAAGGGACTCCGAATTGAGTGACCGTTTTCACGACCACGCGCCCGAAATCGTGCGCGCGGTCGTTGTCGATCCCGATATCGACCTGCGTTCCCGCGATGCGGACGCGCCCGCCGCGCGTCTGCATGAGGAG
>DATMTF010000124.1:0-3232 GCA_035565015.1 Asticcacaulis sp.
ATTGGGACAGGGCTTTGCGGCGGCGCTGGCGGCGGCGGGACTGGGGCCCGCGGCGGCGAAGGCCGCGCCGATGGATTTGAGCTTCCCCAAGGATTTTCGCTGGGGCGTCGCCACCGCCGCCTATCAGATCGAGGGCGCCGTCAACGAAGACGGACGCGGCCAGACCAACTGGGACGTGTTCAGCCATACGCCGGGCAAGGTCGCCAATGGCGATACCGGCGACGTCGCCTGCGACAGCTATCACCTCTATCCCGAAGATGTGAAGCTGATGCAGAATCTCGGCGTCGGAACCTATCGCATGTCGCTGGCCTGGTCGCGCATCTTCCCCGAAGGCCGCGGCCAGCCGAACCAGAAGGGCGTCGACTATTACAACAAGGTCGTCGATACGCTGCTGGCGGCGGGGATCGAGCCCTATGTGACGCTGTTCCACTGGGACTTGCCGCAGGCCCTGCCGGGCGGGTGGCAGAACCGCGACACGGCCTACGCCTTCGCCGACTATGCCGGCTTCATGGCGGACAAGCTGTCCGACCGCGTACATAATTTCATGACGGTCAACGAACTGCGCTGCTTCACCGATCTGGGCCATCAGGTCGGCATTCATGCGCCGGGCCTGAAGCTCGATCCTGCGGGCGTCAATCAGGTCCGCCATCACGGCGTACTGGCCCACGGCCTCGGCGTGCAGGCGATCCGCGCCCACGCCAGGGCCGGAACTCAGGTCGGGCTGGCCGACAACACCGCCTTCTTCTGCCCGGTCATGGAGACGCCCGAACACGTCGCCGCCGCCAAAAAGGCGACGCGCGAGATGAACGCCATGTTCCTGACCGCGATTATGGAAGGCCGCTATATCGACGAATATCTGAGCGACCAGGGCGACGCCGCGCCGAAGGTGAAGGACGGCGACATGGCGATTATTGCAAGCCCGCTCGATTTCGTCGCGCTTAACGTCTATACGCCCGAATGGGTGCGGGCCGATGACGGCCCCAAGGGCTATGCGGTCATCCCGCACAACGCCGATTCGCCGCGCATGGCCTCGCCGTGGCTGGTGGTCGGGCCGGAGGTCGCCTATTGGGGGCCGCGCATGGTCAGCGAGCTGTGGGGTCCGAAAACGCTCTACATCTCCGAAAACGGCGCCTCGGCGGACGACGCCATCGTTAACGGCCATATCGACGACGCCGACCGGGTCATGTACCTGCGCAACTATTTCGAAAATGTCCGCCGCCTGGTCGCCGAGGACTATCCGCTCAAGGGCTATTTTCTGTGGAGCCTGATGGATAATTTCGAGTGGGCCGACGGCTACGGCAAGCGTTTCGGCATTCACTATGTCGATTTCGCCACCCAGAAACGCACGCCCAAGCTCAGCGCGCTCTGGTACAAGGAGGTCATCCGGCAGGGCCGGATCGTATAGTTACAAGGCGCGGTCGGGCGTCAGCGGCACGGGAATCGTTATCATGAAGCTTGTGCCGACGCCCGGCGCGCTTTCGACGCGGATCTGACCCTGCATCGCGTCCACCAGATGCCGCACGATGCTCAGACCCAGTCCCGTGCCGTCTTGCCGGGTCGCCCCGACGCCATGAATCTGGGTGTACGGCTCAAACACATCGGTCAGGCGCTCCGGCGCGATGCCGACGCCTGTGTCGCTGACCGAAAGATGCAGGACACCGGACCTGTCGTCCGCAGCCGTAAGAACGGCTGTAATACCGATCTCGCCCTGCGGGGTGAATTTCACCGCATTCACCGCCAGGTTCATGACGATCTGCTGCAGGCGGCGCGCATCGCCGACGGGCAGGCGTTGCGCCGGTTCGACGCAGTCAACGCGCAGGCGCACGGCGTCGCCATTGAGTCGCGCTTTGATAAGGGTTTCGACCTGCCGCACCATGTCCGAGAGTCGGAAAGGCGCCGTCTCAAGCGTCAGCCGTCCGGCCTCGATCCTGGAGATGTCGAGAAAATCGTTGAGCAGGGCCAGCAGGCTGTCCGTACCCGCCTTGAGCGTCTCGACCAGTTTGCGGCTCTGCGGCGACAGTTCCGGCGCACGGCCCAGCAGATAGGCGGCGCCGGTGATGGAGCTGAGCGGCGTACGCATTTCGTGGCTCATCACGGCCAGAAAATCGGATTTGGTGCGGCTGGCGCGCTCTGCGGCTTCGGCGCGGCGGATCGCCTCAGCCAGTTCAGCTCCGTCTGCGTTCATATTTTCATTGTCGAGCATGGCGTCATGCCTGGCGCGGAGCGTAGCCCCGTCTCCTTTTAGGCCGCTGTGCAACGGCCAAGTGGCTGGAAAGGCGAATTTTATGGAAAAGAAAGCGCTCTTCTGCCGGAGGCCCATCGTAATCATATCCAGTTTTCTCCAGCCTGTATGTCCAACAGTATACGCACGCGACGGAGAGCTTCATGCCCTTGCGGATACAGAGACAGGCGCATATTCAAACCCTGATGCGCGACAACAGCTTGTTGAGTCTTCTGGACGAGGGCGTCAGCGCGAAACTGGCCGCCGATATGGAGGCCGTGCATCTGGATCGCGGCGACATTCTGGTCGATGTCGGCGAGACCGTGAAATACGCCTACTTTCCGTGCAATGGGACGATGGTGTCCTATCTGGTCGTGCTGCCGAACGGATCGACGGTCGAAACCGGCCTGATCGGTCGTGAAGGCGCGGTCAGCGGCGTCGTTTCGCACGGCAGCCTGCCCGCCTTTGCGCGTTGTGAGGCGCAGACGCCGGGGCCGTCCTTACGCATTTCGGTGGCGGATCTCGACAAGGCGCGCGCCGTCTGGCCGCAACTGGACAAGCTTCTGGTCCGTTATTCCGATTGCCTGATGGCGCAGGTCTTCCAGTCGGTCGCCTGCAACGCCTCGCATACGATCGAACAAAGGGCGGCCAAATGGCTGATCGCGGTCGCCGAACGCACGGGGTCGTCCGATATCGGCCTGGAGCAGGAGCAGTTCGCCAGCATGCTGGGCGTCGGCCGCAGCTATGTCACCCGCGTGCTGAGCCGCCTTCGCAAGGCGGGGCTTTTGTCCAACCGACGCCGCATGATCTGCATCAGCGATATGAAGGGTCTGCGGCGCACGGCCTGCGCCTGCAACGACATAACGCGCGACCATTTCATATCCGTGCTTGGCGCCTATCCGACAGGACCAGATTAGATGTCAGAGAAAGACTGGAGCGGGCGAAGAGGATCGAACTCTCGACATCCACCTTGGCAAGGTGGCGCTCTACCGCTGAGCTACGCCCGCTCAT
>DATMTF010000125.1:0-4471 GCA_035565015.1 Asticcacaulis sp.
CATGCTGCGTCTCATTGAAGAAAAAGAGAAAAATCGTCAACCCCCTGCCATGTTCGCCCCCGCGGAACACAACCATAGGAACGTATTTTCACGCGCATGACAAGAGGGTAGTGATAAATAAACGTCTATTTTTGCTGCGCCGCACCTATCGCCGCCAGCGTCGCCTCCCAGGCCAGCAGGGTCGAGGTATGACGCGCGGGGAAATCCTTGACCGATTCCAGGATGCGCAGATCGTTGAATCGCTCAGGAATGTCCGCCGCCTCGCCGTTCAGCAGGGCGCGCAGCGAATCGCGTCCGGCGCGTATCTCTTCCATCGAGGCGCCAATCACAGTCTGGCTGAGAATCGCCGCGCTGGTCTGACCCAGGGCGCAGGCCTCGACCTGCTGCGCGAAGTCGGCGATCCGGTCGCCATCCATCTTCACCTCGACATGGATGCTTGAGCCGCACAGCTTGGACACGCGGTCCGCCTGACCGTCCGGCGCGTCGAGGCACCCGACATGCTTCAGTTGCGTCGTGCGGCGCAGGATTTCGCGCGAATAGAGTTCGTCAATCATTGACGTTACTTCTTCTTGCCCCAGAAATGCGCCTGTCTCTGCCACACCGGCGGCTTTTTCGGCAGGGTCGGCGGCTCCGGCACGGTGATGCGGACGTGCGGTTTGGTCGGATCGGTTTCCGCCTCGGCCTTGGCCTTCAACGCCTCGGCGAAGGCCTGAAAGCCCTGGCGCAGATAGCTGCGATAGCGCTTGCCTTCGCGTTCCGACAGGAAGCCGTCGAACAGGGCGCCGACCGAAAACGAAGTCGCGGTCTCCGACAGCACATCGACCTCGAAAAAACGGATCAGCCGCCCGGCGTAGAACGGACGTGGGATATAGATATGGATGTGCGACAGCGGCTGATATTCGCCGACCGCGCCTTCCTGTTCCCAGAGGCCGAGGCCTTCGTAATATTCCTCCAGCCGCACCGGCGCGCCGAACTTGACCTCGCCGGAAGCCGCCTTATGGATCGGGCTCCAGGTCGGCCAGTTTTCGATATCGGTGAGGATGTCATAGACATCGTCCACCGGCGCGGTGATGCCGATGCGTTGTTCAACCTTGACCGACATCAGACGCTCGCCTTCAGTTTCCAGGTGGGGCCGGTCGGGGAATCCATCACCTCGACATTCAGCGCATTGAGCGCGTCGCGGATGCGATCCGCCTCCGGCCAGTTCTTCGCCGCCCGCGCCTCGGCGCGTTGTTTAAGCAGGTCTTCGACTTGCGCCGACAGATCGTCCGTCGCGCCGTGCTTGAACCATTGCTCAGGGTCTTGTTGCAGGATGCCGAGGATGTTGGTGCTATTCTGAATAGCTTTAAGATAAATGCCCGCAGCACGCGCATGACCGTCGGCGCCGTCCCACCATTCAATCTCAGCCCTTAAACTGTCCTTCAATGCAAATAATAAGCTCTTTGCCTGCGAGGTGTTCAAATCATCACATATAGCTTTAAGGACTGCGTCGCCTAATTCCTCTACTCTTGCATTATAATAAGGCTCAATCCAATTTGTATGGACACCAAGCGCATTAGCGTCGCGGAGAACTTGATATAATCCGTTTAACTCCTTGCGGCATTGCTCCAGCAATTCCGGCGTCCAGTTCAGCGGCGCCCGATAATGCGCCGACAACAGCGCCAGCCGGATCACCTCGCCCGGATAGTCCTTGATCAAGTCATGCACCAGCACGACATTGCCAAGGCTCTTGCTCATCTTCTCGCCGGAGAAGTCGAGAAAACCATTGTGCATCCAATAGCGCGCATAAGAAGCCGGATCGTCGTGGCCGTGGGCGGCGCAGGACTGGGCGATCTCATTGGTGTGGTGCGGAAAGATCAGATCCTGCCCGCCGCCATGAATGTCGATCGGCAAGCCCAGCACCGCCTCGCTCATGGCCGAGCATTCGATATGCCAGCCCGGACGGCCCGGTAAGCCTTTAGGGCCATCCCACACCGGTTCGCCCGGTTTGGACGGCTTCCACAGCACGAAGTCGGCGGCGGCGTCCTTATTGCCCGCGACTTCAACGCGCGCCCCGGCGATCATGTCGTCCAGCGAACGCTTGGCCAACTGACCGTAACGCCCCGCGCCGCGATCCCAGGCCGAGACTCGAAACAAGACCTCGCCGTCCGCCACATAGGCCATGTCGCGCTCTAACAGATCTTCGATCATCGCCACCATCTCGCCCATATGCTGGGTGGCGCGCGGCTGATGATTGGGCGGCAGCGCATTCAGCGCCGCCATGTCGTCATTATAAATCCGGGCATAGCGCTCGGTGATCACCGAGATATCGACGCCTTCGTCCATCGCCTTCCTGTTAATCTTGTCGTCCACGTCGGTGATGTTGCGCGCATAGACGACATGGTCCTCGCCATAGAGATGGCGCAGCAGACGGTACAGCACGTCGAACACCACGACCGGACGCGCATTGCCGATATGGGCGTAATTATAGACGGTCGGCCCGCAGACATACATCGTCACCCGCTGCGGATCGCGCGGCTCGAAGGCGACTTTTTCGCCGCGAAGGGTGTCGTGGATGCGTAAGGTCATGCGTGGTATTGCGAAATCGGTTGTAATTGCGGGCTATCCTCCCATATAGACGCCACGCAGACATGACGCCATGCCAAATCGCCTATCTTTCATGATCCAGGCGCGGCAAAATGGAGTATAAGGTCTGTGTAACGGTCGCTGTTGCTGACAGCTTCCGTAGCATCCTGACGGCGGGCTCGCCGCCGGGGTGTCTTCAATGAGGGATGCCACGCGTCATTTCCGGAGCCTTCGTTCCGGCGCCACTCGGCCCTCAAGGGAATTGTAGATTGAACATGGATAGTCTGGACTCGCGCCCCACCTTCTCGGAAACCAGCCTGATGGGGGCCTCCAAGCCCAAGAGCGTCGCCACCTTCACCAACCGCCCGACACGGGAAGAGGCGATGAACGCCGTGCGCACCCTGCTGGCCTGGGCCGGCGATGATCCGCAGCGCGAAGGCCTGGTCGATACGCCCAAACGCGTCGTAGACGCCTATGAGGAATGGTTCCAGGGCTATCAGGCCGATCCGGCCAAGGAGCTGTCGCGCACCTTCGAGGACGTGCAGGGCTATGACGATATGGTCATGCTGCGCGAAATCGACGTCGAATCGCACTGCGAACACCATATGGCGCCGTTTCTGGGCAAGGCCTGGGTCGCCTATATGCCGACCTCGAAGGTTGTCGGCATCTCCAAGATCGCCCGCGTCGTCGAAATCTTCGCCAAGCGTCTGCAAACCCAGGAAACCATGACCAAACAGGTCGCCGACGCCATCGAGGAATCGCTGGCGCCGCTGGGCGTGGCGGTGATGATCGACGCTGAGCATCAGTGCATGTCGACGCGCGGCGTTCACCACAAGAACGTCACGACGGTGACGACGCGCTTCACGGGCGTGTTCAAGACCGATCTGGCGCTTCAGGAGCGATTCCTGAACCTGACCCGCAAATAGGATCGAAAACTTATCGCGGCTTGCGGCTTTTTCGCCACAGAAGGTCTTTACAATTAATCTCGCCTCGGTCTAAATCGAGCGCAACCGGTCCGCTCGCAGGCGTTTGACGCGCCTCTTGCCATGACCGCGAGAATTTACCGGCCCGCGGCGCTCGCCGCCTGCGGCGCAACTAGGGAGTGTTTCATGGGCGCAAAGCTCGGCGGCGGCGGCGGTGGCAAATACACCGTGCAGCAAAACTCGGACATCAACGTGACGCCCTTCGTGGACGTTATGCTGGTGCTCCTGATTATCTTCATGACGACCATTCCGCCCGCGCAGGTGTCGATCAAGCTCGACCTGCCGCCCGCCAAGTCCCCGCCCAGCAATGAGAAGAAGCACGATCCGGTGTTCGTCTCGATCATGGGTCCGGACGACATCTATATCGGCGCGCAAAAGACCAGCATGGCGACCCTGATTCCCGACGTCGCCGCTGCCCTGATGGCGACCGATCCGGGTACGCCGCTGTCGGAACAGCGCGTTCTGGTCCGCGGCGACAAGGACATCCATTACGAAGACTTCGTGAAGGTGCTGAACAAGCTGCAACAGAATGGTTACGTCAAGGTCGGCCTGATCACCGAAGACGTCATCTAAGCCTTCGCCTTTGCGCGACGATAACAAAACACCGGGCGCTGCTGGCGTCCGGTGTTTTTCCTTTTTGAGGACCGCCCCATTGTCCGATTCCGAAGACCTTGACGACGACCTGCCAGAAAGCGATCTCCCAGAAAGCGATCTGTCAGAAGAGGGCGCAACCCTGCTGTCCGCCGAAATCGGGCCGGACATGGTCGGCGACCGCCTCGACCGCGTTCTGGCGGCGGCGTTCAGCGACCTGTCGCGCGCGCGTTTGCAAGTCCTGATCAGCGAGGGCCGCCTGAGCTTTGAAGGCGAGACGATTCGCGACGGCAAGCACAAGGCGCGGCCCGGTCGCTATGAGCTTTCGGTCC
>DATMTF010000126.1:0-1835 GCA_035565015.1 Asticcacaulis sp.
TGATTTTAAAGATGCCTCAAAACGATATTCAACCCTTTCTGACGCTCGAAGTCAGCCGCGCCGCCTACCGGATGGCCGAAGACGGCCACTCCGTCATCCATATGGAGTTCGGCCAGCCCTCAACCGGCGCACCGAAAGCCGCCATCGCGGTCGCGCACCAAGTCCTCGACTCCGACCCTATGGGCTATTGGGAAAGCGCGCCGCTGAAAGCGCGCCTGTCGCGTCACTATGCCGAAACCTACGGCCTCGACATTGCGTCCGACCGCTTCATCCTGACCTGCGGCGCTTCGCCTGCCCTCGTTCTGGCCCTGACGGCGGCGTTCAAGCCCGGCGCGCGCATCGCCTTGGCGCGGCCCGGCTATGTCGCCTACCGCAACACCTTGCGCGCGCTCGGCATGGAGCCGGTTGAGATTGCGTGCGGCGCGGACGTGCGCTTCCAGCTCACCGCCGACGCCTTGCGCGCCCTCGATCCGGCGCCCGACGGCGTGATCATCGCCAGTCCCGCCAATCCGACCGGCACAATCCTGCCTGAAGCCGACCTGCGCGCCATCGCAGAGGTCTGCCGCAAACGCCATGTCCGCATCGTTTCCGACGAAATCTATCACGGCCTGTCCTATGTCGGCCCCACGCCATCGGTTCTGCAATTTGCGCCGGACGCTCTGGTGATCAACGGTTTTTCCAAATATTTCAGCATGGTGGGCTGGCGTCTTGGCTGGCTGGTTGCGCCCGACGACCTGCGTTATAAGGCGCGCGCCCTGATGAGCAACCTGTTCCTGACGCCACCATCGCTTAGCCAGCACGCCGCCGTCGTGGCGATGGACGCGCGTGACGAACTCCAGACCTACGCCGCAACCTATGCCCGCAATCGTCAACTGTTGCTCGACGCCCTGCCCGCGCTCGGCCTGAGCCGGATTGCTCCGCCAGACGGCGCGTTTTACATCTACGCCGACATTGGCCACCTGACTGAAGATAGCCTCGCCTTCTGCCACAGAATGCTGGCGGAAACCGGCGTGGCGGCGGCCACCGGACGCGATTTCGATCCGGTCGACGGCCACCGCTTCATCCGCTTCAGCTTCGCCGTCTCGACGGAGGAAACGCGCGAGGCGATCAGACGGCTGACGGACTGGTTCGCCCGCCAGCCGCGTCTCGATCAGCTTTGAGGTAAGGCGTAGGCGATCAGCGCGTCCCCTGCCGGGGTTTCCATGAAGTGATGGCCGCCAGCCATAATGACCAGATATTCGCGTCCGCCCTGCTCATAGACCATCGGCGTCGCCTGACCGCCTGCGGGAAGCTTATCGGTCCACACCGTCTTACCGGTCCTGATGTCGATGGCGCGGATCAGGTCGTCGGTCGCGGCGGCGACGAAGATCAGACCGCCCGCCGTCACCACTGAGCCGCCATTGTTCGGCGTGCCGATGTCGATCGGCAGCATGGAGGGTATGCCGAACGGCCCGTTGCGCAGCGCCTTGCCCAGCGGACGATCCCATAGGGTCTGGCCCGTCTTCAGGTCGATGGCGCGGATGCCGCCATAGGGCGGCTCTTTGCACAAGAGGCCCGTGCCCGGCATGCGCCAGCCCGCATTGACAATATCGGCGTAAGGAACTCCCTCCTGCGCGCCCTTGTCCTCGCCCTTGGGATCGACCGTATTGCGCGGATCGCCGTGGCCATAGATGCCCATCCTGTCGGCCTCCTTGCGCGTGATCAGCTTGGCGGCGTTGGGCATGTCATTATAGTTGACGACCAGCACCCCGCGCCGCGGATCGACCGCCGCGCTGCCCCAGTCCGAGCCGCCATTATAGCCCGGATATTCGATGAAATAGCGATCCAGCGTCGGC
>DATMTF010000127.1:0-6859 GCA_035565015.1 Asticcacaulis sp.
ATTCACCCATATCGGCTTCGGAAAAATTGATGATGACGACGGGCCCGCGCGCCTTCGCGGCCCCGACGCCTTCCGCCAACGCCAAGGCCGCCGCCAGACGCGACACGCCGAACGAGAAGCCGGTCGCCGGCACGCTCTGGCCGGTGAAGCGTGCGACCAGATCGTCATAACGTCCACCGCCGCCGACAGAGCCGAAGGCGACCGGATGACCCTTGTCGTCGCGCGTCTCCAGCAGCAGTTCGGCCTCGAACACCGGCCCTGTATAGTATTCCAGACCGCGCACAATGCCCGGATCGAAGATGGCGGAGTCTTCAGCCACGCTCATCGCGGCCAAGGCGGTATTGATGCGCCCCAGATCCTCGACGCCCGCCTGCCCTTCCGAAGAGTTCGCCAGCACGTCGGCCAGCCGGTTCAGCACATCCGCGCGCGTTGCGGCGCCGCCCGCGCTGACGAAATCCAGCACCGGTTGAATCGCGGCCTCCGGCAGCATGGCGCCCTTGGTGAAGTCGCCGCTGTCGTCCTTGCGACCGGCGCCGAGCAGCAGGCGCACGCCTTCGAGACCGAACCGGTCCAGCTTGTCGATGGCGCGCAGAACGCCGAGCTGCTGACCCGGCTCGACAACGCCGAGACTGCCGAGCAGACCGTTGAGCAGCTTACGATTATTGATGCGCAGTCGCGTCGGGACATTGAGCGCCTTGAAGCCAGCGACCGCCAGGGCGATCATTTCGGCGTCAGCCTCCGGGCGATCCGAGCCGACAATATCGGCGTCGCACTGCATGAATTCGCGTAAGCGACCCGGCCCCGGCTTTTCATTGCGAAAAACTGAGCCATAGGCGTAGCGACGGAACGGCTTGGGCAGGGCGTCCCAGTTCTGGGCCGCAAAACGCGCCAGCGGGGCGGTCAGGTCATAGCGCAGCGCCATCCACTGTTCGTCATCGTCCTGCAGCGCGAAGACGCCGACATTGGGACGGTCGGAATCGGGCAGAAACTTGCCGAGCGCGTCGGCATATTCAAAAGCCGGAGTTTGCAGCGCCTCGAAGCCGAAATCCTCATAGACCTTCGACACGGTCTCAATCAGACGACGCTCGATGGCGATCTGGGCTGCGCGCTTGTCGGCGAAGCCCCGTGGGCTGCGGGCTTCGGGGCGGCGGAAGTTGGGGGTGCTGTCGCTCATATGCGGCGATTAAACCAAGGCGCGTCGGCTTACAAGGCCCCGCCCAGCGTTCATAGAGCGCAAAAATTCTGACGAATACGTCAATTTTTTTGTCGTGAGGGGTGGTCAATATGAAAGAACGGCGTTATCATCAATTCCGCATTAAGGAGGATATGCCATGCGTAAGCATTCTCATGCGCGAGAAACCTTTTCGCATTTTCTTGTGGCCATTGCGCTTGTCACGCTCGGCGCGGCGGTGATCGGCTGGGCGTACACGACTTTTGAAACGGGTTGTGAGGTCGGCATTCAATGCCATCCCAGCTTATCGCAACACGTGGCCTATTAGTGACATCGGCTTCACGCCGTTAACCCATTGGCGCCCGAATTCCGGCAAACTGCGCTTCATCGTTTTTGAAGGAGCGCCGTCATGGATTGTTCAATCGCCCTGGCCCTGATGCTGCGCGGCGCAGCGCCTGCTGATCTTGTCGGCGCCGCCTGCCCGGCTCCGGTCGTGCGTGTCGCCGAAGGCAAGCCCGCCACCGACCCGATTTCGCACGAACCCTTTTATGCGGGGCTGGTTCAGGACGCCAACGCCCTGCGCGCCGAAACTCAGGATTTCAATAAGACGCCCACCCTTGCCCTGCGCGCCACGCCGCGCTTCCAGACCTATCTGCAAAGGCTGCAAAACCTGTCGGCTGGCGATCTCAAAGGCCATGTCGATCTGAAAAAGCGCGGTACGGACCGTGACCTGAAGTGCATTCTGCTTGGCGTGTCGCGCGACATCGCCAACAAGGTCAACGATCTGAAAAGCGCGGCCAGCGACGCCGATCTGGCCCAGGCCCTGACCAATACCGACCTGTTGCTGCGCGATAATATCGACGTGATCGTCACGCCGGACACGGTCGATTCCGGCCTCGACTGCGTCGCGGAGTTCGGCAAGGACGCCTGATTATTTCGCCCCTGCCTCCATCAGCCTGACAACATCGTCGGTGTGCAGGATTTGCGGCAGGATTTGCGGCGCGGCGTTGTGGGCGCCGTAATAGACGTAAAGCGGCACGCCGGAGCGTCCGTAAAGGCTTAGATAGCGGGTGATCTCGGCGTCCTGATTGGTCCAGTCGCCGACCATATAGGCCGTGCCGGTGGCTTTCAGCGCCGCTTCGAATTTCGGCGTCGTCAGCACCAGCCGCTCATTGACCTTACAGGTCACGCACCAGGCGGCGGTCAGATCGACCAGCACCGGCTTACCCTCGCTGCGTAATTGCGCCAGCGTGTCGAGGCTGAAATCGCGGTGCGGCGCCAGCCCCGACGGCGTGGACTGAATCTTCTCGGCGCGCGGCAGACTGGCGGCGAACAGGCACAGGGCGGCGCCTGCGACCAGCACCACCGGCTTGACCCAATGCGGCAGCGGAACGCGCAGCACGGCGACGCTGACCAGAACCAGCGCCAGAATCAGCAGGATCAACCCGTCGAACGCGACCTGTTGCGCGAACACCCAGACCAGCCACAGGGCGGCGGCGTACATCAACACAGACAGGCCCTGTTTCAGCCGGTCCATCCATTTGCCCGGCTTCGGCAGGGCTTTGGCGATTCCGGGCGCATAGACGATCACGAAGGTCAGGGCGACGAACGGCAGGGCGAAGCCGAAGCCGAGACTGACGAAGATGAGAAACGCCGTCAGCCCGCCCTGCGCCAGCGCCACGCCGATCGCAGTCGCCATGAAGGGCGCGGTGCAGGGCGCCGCCACCACCACCGCCAGCACACCGGTCAGAAACGCCGACAGACGCGGGCGGCTCTGGTCGAGATGACCGGCGCCAAGCCCTTGCAGAGACGAACCGATCTCGAACAGGCCGGACATGTTGAGCGCCACCAGCAGCATGACCACGGCCAGAACGGCGACGACATACGGGCTTTGCAGTTGAAAGCCCCAGCCGAGCGAGGCGCCGAGACTGCGCGCCGCTTCGAGAACGCCCGCCAGCAGCACGAAACTCAGCACGGCGCCGACGCCGTAAAACAACGCCTCCGCGCGCGCGACCTTAGTGTCGTGATGCGCGCGCGCCAATCCGAGCAGTTTCATCGACAGGACCGGGAACACGCATGGCATCAGGTTCAGGATCAGGCCGCCGACAAACGCGGCCAGCATGGCCAGAACGACGCCGGACGCCGATGTCTTCTGCACGGCTGCGGGCGCGCCAAGGCCATGCATGCCGGGCAGAAGCGGCCCGCGCTCCAGACCGACCCTGTAGGCGGTTCCGTCGGCGAATTTAAGCACGCCGGACAATGTCCCTGCGGGCAGGTCCGCGCCCGCCGCCTTGACGCGCAAAGCGAAGCCATCGCCGCCGACATCCGGCGTCTGCTCTGACGGAGCGCTGATCACGCCAGATTGCAGCGGGAAGAACCAGGCGCCGCGCGGATCGTCGAAATGCGGATCATAGGCGTCCGCGAAGCCGATTTCGACCGTATCGCCCTTCACATCGATGCGACCCGGCTGGCTCAAAGGTTTGGGCAGGGCCTTCTGCGCAGCCATGATTTTCGCCGCATTATCGCCCGCCGTCTTGGGGCCAACCTTGAGATCGAGCGCGACATCGACGCTTTCGGGCACGCAGATATCGGCGCAGACCAGAAAATCGACGTGCGCCTTAATCGGCAGTGTCTCACCCGCCGCCAGCCTGGACGTATTATGCAGCGGCAGGCTCAACACCGTTTCGCCCGCATAGCCATAGCTCATCAGGCCGAAGGCTGGCAGCTTTTCCGGCGTCGGCCAGTCGATATCGCCCACCGTCACGTCATCGGGCAAATTCCAGTGGAACACCGGCGCAAGCCCGGTGTCGCCCGGATTGATCCAGTAGGTGTGCCAGCCCTTCGCCGCCGTATAGTCGAGCGCAAGCCTGACCTCGCCGCCTTGCGGAACGGTTTGCGATGCGGCGATCAGGCGGGCGGTAATATGGGCGGATTGCGCGCCTTCGGCATGGGCGGCCTGTGCGCCGGTCAGGATGAAAAAGGCCGCCAGAAAAATCCGCCAATATCGCAAGGTTCCGCCTCCAGATGCTTCTGGACATATACGCATGGATCGGTGGTTCGGTGACAGCAAAATGGCGAAATATCGCCGTGCGAGCTATATCTCCAGATTCAGCTTGCGCGCCAGGGACAGGATTTCGTTGCGCAAACTCCCGTTTGACGAGGTCATCAGCTTCTCGACGGCCTTACGCGCATTTTCGCATTCGCACGACAGGATCATACGCTTGACCTGACCGAGACCGGCGGGCGGCATGGACAGGCGATTGAAGCCGAGCGCGATCAGCACAAAGGCTTCGAGCGGTCGTCCCGCAATCTCGCCGCACACCGACACCGGCGTCCCCGATTCCTCGGCAGCCTTCTGGATCATCGACAGGGCGCGCAGCATCGGCGGCGATAACGGATCGTAGCGGTCCGACATCCTCGGATTGGTGCGGTCAGCGGCGAACAGATACTGCGTCAGGTCATTGGTGCCGACGCTGGCGAAATCGACCAGCGGCAAAAGCGCATCGAGATGGAACAGAAGCGACGGGCATTCGATCATCGCCCCGACGCGCAACAGGGCGGGCAGAGGTCGACCGCGTCGTTTGGCCCAGGCCATTTCGATATCGACCATTTCGCGCGCCTGACGGAATTCGTCGATCGAGGCGACCATGGGCAGCATGACGCGCAGCTCGCGACCCGCCGCGGCGGTGATCAGGGCGCGCAACTGCATGCGCAGCAGGGCCGGACGGTCGAGGCCCATGCGGATAGCGCGCCAGCCGAGCGCCGGGTTTTCCTCGCGCTCCATCTCCATATAGGGCAGTATCTTGTCGCCGCCGAGATCGAGTGTACGGAAGGTGACGGGCCGCTCGCCCGCCCCGTCCATGATGCGCTTGTAAAGCTCAGTCTGGCGGTTGAGACGCGGCAGGTCGTCCGACACCATGAACTGAAATTCGGTGCGGAACAGGCCTATGCCCTCGGCGCCCGTCTCATTCATGATCTCGATGTCGAATTCGAGACCGGCGTTCATCAGCAGGGTGATGCGCCGCCCGTCTTTGGTGACGGCGGGCTGGTCCTTGATCTTGATGAATTCGGCGCGGCGCTGAGCGCGCACATCCATGCGCGCGACGGCGGCGTCGATAATATCCGGACGCGGACGCAGGTACGCTTCGCCTGTCTCGCCATCAACGATCACCACATCGTTCTGCGACACCCGGTCGCGCAAGGCCTGCAAGCGCCCGACGCACGGGATTTGCAGCGCGCGCGCCACAATCGCGGCGTGGTTGGAGGAGGAGCCTTCTTCGAGCAATATGCCTTTCAGCTTGCTGCGGTCATATTCGAGCAGGTCGGCGGGGCCGAGATCGCGCGCGACCAGAATGGCGTCGTCGGGGATTTCGCGCTTGGCGGTGTTCTTGCCCGCCAGCACCCGCTGCAAGCGGTTGGCCAGGTCTTCAAGGTCGTGCAGCCGTTCGCGCATATAGGCGTCGCGCGCGCTGTTGAGCCGGGCGCGCTGCTCGTTGCGGACGCGCTCGACCGCAGCCTCGGCGGTCAGACCGTTGCGCACCGCCTCGGTCAGGTTGCGCACCCAGCCGCGGTCATGGGCGAACATGCGATAGGTTTCCAGCACGTCGAAAGTCGGACCGGCCAGCCCATGCTGCCCCTCGAACATCTCGTCGATCTGGGCGCGCAGCTTGTCGATCGCGTAGAGCAGGCGCGCTTCTTCGGCTATGGCGTCGTCGCTGAGCAGATGTTCGGGCGTGACCGGCACTTCATGCAGCACCACCGTCCCCAGCGCCAGTCCGTCGGCGAAGATCGATCCCTTTAACCGCTCCGAACGCGACGGCGCCAGTTCGATGTCCTTGAGTTCCTCAAGCCCGACCAGTTCGCCTGCCGTGACGATCTCGGCCAGCACCATGGCGATGATCTGGAGATCCTCAACCTCCTCGTCCTCGTATTTGCGCGCCGCCATATTCTGCACGACCAGCACGCCGATGGTGCGCCCGCCGCGCAGGAGCGGCACGCCGAGGAAGGATTTGAACGGGTCTTCGCCGGTTTCCGGACGGTAAGAGAAGCTGGGGTGAGCCGGCGCGTCCATCAGGTTCAGCGGCTGGCCCAGCCGCGCGACCTCGCCGACCAGACCCTCGCTCAGACGCATCCGCGTCTTGTGTACAGCGTCGGCGTTCAGGCCCTCGGTGGCGAACAGCTCAAGCTCTTCGGAGGTGCGGCGCAGGTAGATCGAACAGACCTCGGCGACCATGGACGAGGCGATGATGCGCACCACGGTATCGAGGCGCGACTGGGCCGACTGGCCCTCCTCCATGGTTTCGCGAATCTGGCGCAGCAGGCCGCGCTGGCCGCGCGGCGTCAGCCCCGGCGCTTTCGCCGTCGTGACCTGTTCTGTGCCGCTGTCCTTGCTGACCACTGCGTCCCCTTTCGCACGACATAAGCCATACGCCCTTAATCTGTGTCGCTTTCAGGCCGGTGTCTAGTCGCTGGCGCCAGCCTTGCGCAAGTCACGAAAGGGTTATTATCACAACGGCTTAACAATTTGAAACGCGCCGCGAGGTCAGCCCAGCCTGCGCACGAAGCCAATATAGAGGCGGCGCGCCACGAAATGATTGTAACCGCGCGTATGGAAGGTGGCGGCGTCCATGCGCGTCACCGACTTGCTGCCGTCAAGAAGGTCATTGGCGTTGACGGTGAGGCTGAAGC
>DATMTF010000128.1:0-12990 GCA_035565015.1 Asticcacaulis sp.
GACCATGTCCGGTTCTGATACGACGGCTGACGCCACCAGCGTGCAGCAAAAGCCCGGTCACGTCCAGCTTCAGGGCATGACTCTGTGGATGTGCGGCGTTCTATTGGCCCTGGCCAATTTCGTCGCCATTCTCGACGTTTCCATCGCCAATGTCTCGGTGCCCAATATCGCCGGAGCGCTCGGCGTCTCGACCTCGCAGGGCACCTGGGTCATCACCTCCTATGCGGTGGCTGAGGCGATCTCGGTGCCGCTGACCGGCTGGCTGGCGGCGCGCTTCGGTACGGTGCGCGTCTTCTCGATGGCGCTGATCGGCTTCGGCCTCGCCTCGCTGCTGTGCGGCCTGTCGCCGACCTTCCACATTCTGATCCTGGCCCGCATCATTCAGGGCTTCTGCGGCGGCCCGCTGATGCCGCTGTCGCAGACGCTTCTGCTGACCATCTTCCCGAAAAAGCTGCAACCGGCGGCGATGGCGATCTGGGCCATCACCACCCTGGTCGGCCCGATTGCCGGACCGGTGCTGGGCGGGACGTTGTGCGACAATCTCGGCTGGGGTTCGATCTTCCTCGTCAACGTGCCGATCGCCATTCTGGCCGGTTTTCTGGTCTGGCGCGTGCTGTTCAGCCAGGAAACCCAGACGGTCAAGGCGCGCGTCGATGTCGTCGGCCTTTTACTGCTGATCCTGTGGGTCGGCGCCTTGCAGATCATGCTCGATCTCGGCAAGGACCGCGATTGGTTCTCCTCGCCTCTGATCGTCGGCCTGGCGGTGACCGCCGCGCTCGGCTTCGTCGCCTTCATGATCTGGGAGCTGACCGACACGCATCCGATCGTCGATCTGCATGTCTTCCGCCATCCCGGCTTCTCGCTGGCCATGATCTGTCTGGCGTTGATGATCGGCTCCTTTTTCGCCATCAACGTCATCGCGCCCCTGTGGATGCAGACCAATCTCGGCTGGACCGCAACCTCGGCGGGCAACGCCACAGGCCTGATCGGCATTCTGGCCATCGTCGCCGCGCCCATCGCCTCGCAACTGACCACCAAGGTCGATCCGCGTCGGCTGATCTTCTTCGGCGTGATGTGGCTGGCCTTCATCACCTTTATGCGCTCAATCGCCAACACCAATATGTCGCATACCGAGATCTCGATCTGGATCTTCCTGGCGGGCGCGGGCATGCCCTTCTTCTTCATGCCGCTGATTCAGGTGTCGATGGGCGCCGTGAACCCGGAAGAGACCGCTTCAGCCTCCGGTTTGCAGAACTTCATCCGCACCATGGCGGGCGCAGTCGCGACCTCGTTCGTGACGACCGCCTGGGAGAATGGCGCCAACAAAAGCCATGCGGAGCTGGCGCCCTTCGTCAACTTCCACAACCTGCCCGCTTCGGTGACCGGCGGCCCCGATGGCGGCCTCGACACGGCCAACCAGTTGCTCAGCAGTCAGGCCCTGATGATTTCGACCAACGAAGTCTTCATGGGCGCGGCCATCGTCTTCGTCGCCTGCGCCTTCCTGGCCTGGATCCTGCCCAAGCCGCAAGGCCCGGTGGATATGTCCAGCGTCCACTGAATTAAGGCGTTCAGTCGCCGAAACGACTCGAAAGACTTATATTGCTTTTCTAAGGCGGTTCCGTTCTCCCCCTCGGAACCGCCTCTTTTTTTGCGCGCCGTCTGGCATATTGTGATCACAATATGCTATTTGAGGCGGACCCTTCAGGAGCGCCGCCATGACCCACAACGCCGATCTCGCCGCCCGCCGCGCTGCCGCCGTACCGCGCGGCATCGGCCACGCCACCACGATCTACGCCGCGCGCGCCGAAAACGCCGAATTGTGGGATGTGGACGGCAAGCGTTATATCGACTTTGCGGGCGGCATCGCCGTGCTGAACACCGGCCATCGCCATCCGAAGGTACAGGCCGCGGCGATGGCGCAGATGAACGCCTTTACCCACACCGCCTTTCAGGTCGCGCCCTATGAGCCCTATATCGCCCTGGCCGAGCGGCTGAACGCGCTGGCGCCGGTGGCGAAGCCCGCCAAGACCCTGTTCGTCACCACCGGCTCCGAGGCGGTCGAAAACGCCGTCAAGATCGCCCGCGCCTACACCAAACGCGACAATATCATCGCCTTTTCCGGCGGCTTTCATGGCCGCACGGCGCTGACCTCGGCCCTGACCGGCAAGGTGTCGCCGTACAAGAAGGGCCTCGGCCCGGCGCTGGCGGGCGTCTATCACCTGCCCTTCCCGGTCGAGGCGCATGGCGTCGATGTCGCCGACACGCTGAAAATGCTCGACTACCTGCTGCGCGCCGACATCGCGCCGGATACGGTCGCGGCCATCATCATCGAGCCGGTGCAGGGCGAAGGCGGCTTCCTGATCACGCCGCCGGAGTTGATGCAGAGCTTACGCGAACGCTGCGACCAGCACGGCATATTGCTGATCGCCGACGAGGTGCAGACGGGCTTTGGCCGCACCGGCAAGCTGTTCGCGATGGAGCATTACGACGTCAGACCCGACCTGATGACGGTGGCGAAATCGCTGGCGGGCGGCTATCCGCTATCGGGCGTCGTCGGCCGCGCCGAGGTGATGGACGCGCCGGAACTGGGCGGTCTGGGCGGCACCTATGGCGGCAATCCGGTCGCCTGCGCCGCGGCCCTGGCCGTGCTGGACGTCATCGAAGACGAAAAACTGCTCGACGCCGCCAACCGACAGGGCGACAAGATGAAGGCGCGCATCGATGCCCTGTCGCGCCGCAACGACATTGTCCCGATCAGCGCCTTGCGCGGCCTCGGCGGCATGATCGCCTTCGACATCGTCAGCGAACGCGGCGGCTTCGCGCCCGACGCCGCGACCACGAAAGCCGTCACCATGCGCGCTCAGGAGAACGGCCTGATCCTCCTGTCCTGCGGCGTCTTCGCCAACACCATCCGCCTCCTGTGCCCCCTGACCGCCTCCGACGCTATTCTCGACGAAGGCCTGACAAAACTGGAGGCGGCGCTTACCGCCAGGCCGTAGCGCGCACGAAAATATTGCCGGTCAGGCGGCCCAGACGCGGGTCGGGGCTGAAGTTGAAATTGTCGGGCAGGAAGGCGGAATGCAGCAGACTGCCGGGATAGATGACCGCCCGGTTATAGCGCGCCTCCACGCTGGCCAGTTCGACAAAGCCGTTGCGATCGCCCCGGTGGTAGCCCTGCGGAACGCCCATGCTCTCCAGATCCCTCTGGCGCGCCTGCGCATAGGCGTCGAGCCGATCCTCCGATAAGGTTTCAAACCCCGACGTCTCATGGCGGTAAAAGGCTGTTCCGCCGCCCGGCCGCTTCGACAGATAATGCAGAATGGCGAAACCGTCGGCCTCGTGGTGGTCGAAATGCGGGATAGTCTGCAGGGGCGCCAAAGCGTCCGGCGGGGTGGTGACCAGCGAAAAGCCAGCGTCGAGAATGTCGTATCGGCTAACGCCGTAAACCTTATCCATGACGGGCGCCAAAGACTGACAGACGGCGCGTACATAGTCGAAGCTTTCCCCATCCTGTGGCGTTATCCGCCGCCGCCGCCCCGGATAATAGTGCCCGCTCTGACTGGGAAAGGGCGCCATATCGACAGCGAGATCAATCAGCCTGTCGGGATCGGCGACGAAATTATCTATGACTACAACCGGAGTCTGCTCCAGGCCAACCTTGAAATTATGCACCGACACGCCTTGGGCCTCCCTTTATCGCTTTCTTCTGCTACAAATCTTCGACCGTTGCAATTCGCGGCCCGCTGGCGCCGTCAAGCCGCGTCCAACACCGCCAGGGGGGCTGCATGCCTGATGCCAATCCGTTACGACTGACGCTGAACCCCAGACCAGATCTACATATCATTTCTCTGGGACAGGAAGGACAATCGGCGCTCGTCGCAGACAATGTCCTTACCGATCCGGACAGATTACGCGACGCAGCGATCAGGGCGCCATTCGCCGCGCCGCCGCCGACATCGCTCTATCCCGGAATGACGGCGCCCCTGCCGGACGGCTATCTGCCGTTGTTGCTATCCGTCCTGCGTCGGCCCATGACAGACATCTTCGGCATGCGTCAGGTCCGTTCGTTTCGGACTTACGGCTTCCTCGGTCTGGCGACTCTGGCGCGTGATCAGATGGCGCCTGCACAGGCGGCGCCCCACACAGACACCCACCGCCTCGATAGTTTCGCCAGCGTGCATTATCTCAGCCCGATGCAGGCGGGCGGCACGGCATTCTACCGGCACCGCGCGACCGGCTTTGAGTTGATTACCCCCACACGCAACGACAAATTCCGCCGCCTGCGTGGGCAGGAATTAGCCGCCGGGCTGGATAGCAAAACCGCCTATGAAGAAATCGCCTATGTCGAACCGCGCTTCAATCGTCTGGTTCTGTACCGCGCCGGACAACTCCATTCGGCCCGGCTGAACACGGAGGCGGGCCTCAGCCACGACCCGGCCCTGGGACGCCTGACCGCCAACCTGTTTTTCAATACCGAGGACGGATAGGCTTTCAAGCTTGCTGCTTGGACACAAAAGCGTCGGAGGCGCAGTTACGCCGGATGTAATCTTCATGTGTCGGCAATGATTTGACGCGCTCCAACACGGCGGCGCGCCACTGCGCCAGATGCAGCCGCAATTCGTCGTCGTCGATGGCGTCTGCGGCGGGATGATAGTCCTCTGGCGTCAACCCCTGACCGGTCAGCACCGCGACCCAACTGACCTCGCGGAACAGCTCTGTGTCCCGCGACAAGGTCTGGCAGGTGGCGCGGAAAACGTCGAGGCGCGTTTGCAGACTGTCGGGAATCTCCATCTGACGCACATAACGCCAAAACGGTGAATCCTCACGTTCGCTGACCTTGTAATGCGCGATCAGAAAATCCTTGATGTTGTCGTAGGCGTCTTCAATCTGCGCATTGTATTCGGCGATGATGTGCGGATTGAAGCCCTGACGCGGGAACAAGGCCAGAAACTTGGCCAGACCGGCCTGAACCAGATGGATGCTTGTCGATTCCAGCGGCTCCAAAAAGCCGCCTGCCAGCCCCAGCGCCACGACATTCTTGTTCCACGCCACCCGGCGGCGTCCCGTCGTAAAGCGTAGCACCTTGGGGTCAGCGACCAGCTCGCCGTCAAGATTCGCCAACAGAATGTCAGTCGCGGCGTCTTCGCTGATATACTGGCTACAGAAAACATGCCCATTGCCGGTGCGATGCTGCAACGGAATACGCCACTGCCATCCCGCTTCGCGCGCAGTGGCGATCGTATAGGGCGGCAGCTCCGCCGTGCGCGCACAGGGTGCGGCGACGGCGCGGTCCATAGGCAGCCAGCGGCTCCAGTCCAGATAGCCCGTCTTCAGGGTCTGTTCGATCAAAAGGCCGCGGAAGCCGGAGCAATCGACGAACAAGTCGCCCTCCAGGATACGTCCGTCCTGCAACTGAACCGAAGTGATGAAACCTGTCTGCGCATGCTGATGAACTCCGGTGATCCGCCCTTCCTGCCGGCTCACGCCCCGCGCTTCGGCGTAGCCGCGTAAAAAGCGTGCGTAAAGCGCAGCGTCAAACTGATAAGCGTAGTTGAGTTGCGGTTTCCCCGCATCGCGTTTCAGCCGCCCGAACCGCCCCTGCAGCGCCGCTTCAGTCGCAACATTATACCTGCCGATCTCGACCGGTCCGCCGCCAGACTGATGATAGTGACGGAAGTAGTAATGTGGAAACGTAAAGCCGTCGATGTCGGCGCCAAACACGCCGAAGGGGTGGAAATAGCTGTGTCCCAGCCGACGCCAGTCGCGGAACTCGATGCCGAGTTTGAAAGTGGCGTTGGTCGCCTTGACGAAATCGTTTTCATGAATACCGAGATAGGCGTTATATTCCATAATCGGCGGAATAGTCGCCTCGCCGACGCCGACTGTGCCGATCTCCTCGGATTCAACCAGAACAATATCGTAGAAATGGCTGCCGAGCGCCCTGACCAGGCCCGCAGCAGCCATCCAGCCCGCTGTGCCGCCGCCCACGATCACGATTTTCCGAACCTGAGACTGCATCAGAAAGTCCGCACAGAAGGAGATGGCGCGCGCCCAAGAGCCGCTTCCATGGATGTCATCGGTTCGACGACCGAATGCATGAAGCCCAGCATTTTCTGAAACTGCGCAATGGCGTCTGCGTCGCTGATCTGATCAGCCAGCGGATCATAGGACTGGGGAATCAGGCCGTGGCCCAGCAACATGGCGAGCCAGTCGTCATCCTCAAAGGTCTCATCGTCATAAACAATAAGTCGTCCGCGCGCTGCGAACATATCCAGCTTATAGCGCAGGGCGTCAGGCGCCTCCAGCATGCGGCAGTGATCCCACAACGGCTGACCGAAGCGCTGATTAAGCAGGTAATGGCAGAGCTGGTAATCGCGGATGCGCTCCATAGCCGAGCGCATATTGCGGTTATATTCCGCGCGTTCGATCCGGCAGTCGCGCGTCACTGGCATTAACGACGCCAGGTGCGATAAGCCCAGCAGGTTGACATGCATGCGCACGCTATCGATCGGATCAAGCACCGCCGCCGCTTCGCCGACCGCGATACAGTTATTTTCCCAGAACGCATGGCGCAGCCCCGCCTCATAGGCACTGACCACCGGGCTGGGATTGAGAGGCATGGAGGTTACTATGCCGCCGGCCTCGAAGGCCTGCTCGTCCGTCATATCGAGACTGGCGTAAATCTGCTGCACAGCCGTACAAGACTGCAGCGGATATACGCCGGTCCAGCCGGACCGGAAGGCCGAAATCTGGCTGAAGGACGGCAGCGGCGACAGGGCCGGCGCATAGGTCGTCATCAGGCGGTCGCAAACGAACCATTTGCGCCACGACTCAAATCCGACGTCCAACCCCTTGCCGAGCAGAGCGCTTTCGGCGCCGGAAGCGTCGACGAAAATGTCGCCCGCAACGCTCTGTCCGCCACTGAGCCGGATCTCAGAAATATCGCCGGTCTCCCCGTCGCGCGCGACCTCGGCGATGCGCCCGGAAATCACTTTCACCCCGCGCCCTGTCGCCACGGTCTTCAGAACCTTGCAATAACCCTGCGCTTCCAGATGATAGGCGTAATCGCAAATGGCGAAGCCGTCGACATCTTCGCCGGGAAAGAAAAATCGTCCGTTCTTGGCGGCGACCGCATTGATGGAAAAGTCGTCGAACTCCGCCTTGAGCCCCTGACTGCGCGCCTTGACCCAGTAATGGTGAAACGGGACGCGGTTGATCGGGCGGCCATAGGTCGAATAGCCGTGAATGAAGGGCGGCCTGGTTTTCTGCCAGTTGGAGAAGCGCTGCCCCAGACTGTAGGTCGCCTGTGCGGCCTGCATCATTGGCGCTTCGCGCAACCCGATCAGGCTGTGATAGGCCTCTTGCTGCTTCAGAGTCGGATAGACGTCTCCGGGACGCAGCATGGAAGGCAGTTCAACGACCGTGATATCGAAACCCGCGTCGGCGAAGGCGCGCCACAGAATATTGGCCGAAAGCCAGAGCGCATCGTCACGGCCGACAATGACGAGTCGATATGGCCGCGTGGCGTCAGACATGTCCCGCCCCCTTCATCATGTCCTTATCGGACAGGGCGCAATAGGAGCGCAAAAAATCCGCATGGGTCGGCAGGGCGTCAACATTGGCGGCCACGCGCCCGCGCATCTCTTCCATCTTCTGCCTGACCATGTCGAGCGACATATTGTCCACCTGACGGTCATAGTGAGTCGGCAGGACGTTCTGGCCGGTATAGACCGCCACCCAGCTCGGCGGCGCGAACAAGCCGTCGCGATAGCGGTGAATATGGCCGCGATGCCGGAAGATCTCCATTTTTTCCAGCAGCGTGTCCGGCACGCTCATTTCGCGGACATAACGCCACAACCCGGTCGGATCTTCCTCAGCCGTTTTCTGGTTCGCATGATAGTGCAGGATCAGAAAGTCGCGCACACGATCATACTCGATGTCGATCATACGGTTGAATTCGTCGCTCAGTCTTGGATCGAAATTTCTGTCCGGAAACATACGGATCAGAAAATCGGAAGCGATTTGCGCCAGATAGATGCTGGTCGATTCCAGCGGCTCCAGAAAGCCGCTGGCCAGACCGATGGCGACGCAGTTCTTGCGCCAGGACGTCTTGCGGCGGCCCGCCGCGAATTTAAGCAGGCGCGGCTCCGCCTGCGCCCCGCCGTCCAGCGCGCCCATCAGGACGTCCGCCGCCCGGTCTTCAGACGAGAACTGACTTGAAAAAACATAACCGTTACCGGTGCGGTGCTGTAGCGGTATGCGCCAGGTCCAGCCCGCCTCCTGCGCCGTAGCGCGGGTATAGGGGGTAAAATCCCCGGCGCGATCGCAGGGAACGGCCAGCGCACGGTCGCACGGCAGCCACGGCGTCCAGTCCTCCCATTCCGCCTTGAGAGTCTGACTGATCAGCAGGGCGCGAAAACCGGAACAGTCGATAAAAAGATCGCCTTCGATCACCTCGCCGGAACTCAGGGTCAATGACTGGATGAAACCGTCATGCGGCCTCAGAGCGACGTCGACCACCTTACCCTCGGTCCTTTGCAGACCCCGCGCCTGCGTCCAGCGTCGCAGGTACTTCGCGTAAAGCACGGCGTCGAACTGATAGGCGTAGGAAAAGGTCGACCTGACCGAGCGCTGGTCGTCGGAAGGGAAATCGAACTTCAGATGACGGCAGGCCATGATTGGAAAGGAATAGGCCTCAAGGCTCGGCATGTCGCCACCCGCCCGCGCCTTCAGCCAGTACTGAAACAGGGGCACGCCATTGATCGCCTGGCCGTGAATGCCGAAAGGATGAATATAGCTGTCGCCCGTGCGGCCCCAGTTGCGGAAATCAATGCCCAGCTTAAATGTGGCGTTGGTCTCGCGCATGAAGTCGGCCTCATCGAAGCCCAGAAAATCGTTGAAGTCCTTGAGCTGCGGTAAGGTGGCCTCGCCCACGCCGACCGCGCCGATCTCGTCGGACTCGATAAGGCGCACCGAGCAGAAATCCGGTTTGAACGCCTTGCTGAAGGCGGCGGCGGTCATCCATCCGGCCGTGCCGCCGCCAAGAATGACAATTTTCATAGGCGTTGGATTCATGACCTCTGGGTTTTCTCAGACTGTGATTTTTATGGGTTTTTATTAGACATGCGGCCAAGCCGTCGCCCGGTCAAGGCGACAAATGCGCCGCGTATCAAAAAAAGGACGCGCAGCCGTCAAGCTGCGCGTCCCATGCAGGAATATCCTGATTTCCTTAGTATTTCAGGCTGATCGTCGCTTGGAAGCGGCGGTCTTGCTGGAACCAGGAAGCCGGAATCAGCTTCGTCGGATCGTTCGCGCCATTGCTCATCGGACCATCGACCTGTTGCATCAGGACAGTCTGGGTGTTGAGCAGATTGCTGCCCTCGACCGAGATTTCGACATGCTCGTTGATGCGGTAGGCCAGACGACCATCGAGATAACCCGCCGCCTTCTGCCACATCGGGAACACCACGCAGCAGTCCTGCGACGTCACCAGATATTTCGAGCGCCAGTTATAGGCCAAACGCGCCGACCAGTTGCCCTTTTCGTACATCCCGATCAGATTGTAGGAATCGTCTGACAGACCTTCGAGCGGCAGGTTGGTGTAGGACACTGCGGCATTGGCGGCTACAGTTGTACCTGACGCCCCGCCACCTAGCTGTCCGGAAGAACCGTCGCCGGAATTGACCACGACGTTCGAGCTGTGGATGCCCGAATTGACCAGGTGCGTATAGTTGGTCTGGATGCCCAGGCCGTTGAACGGCGCCGGCAACTTATCGAAGAAGGTCTGGTAAGCGACTTCAAAGCCCTTGATCGAAGCTCCGTCGCCATTGACCGGACCACTGACGATAACATCGCGCGTTACGCCGGCATTGGTGAATTGCGCCGTGTAGCGGCCATACTGGATGTAGTCGTGGAACTTCTTGTAGAACAGGGTGAAGGTGAAGCTGCCGGTCGACGAGAAGTAATTCTCCGCCGCCAGATCAAACTGATCCGCCGTGATCGGCCTCAGACCCGGATTGTTGGCGTTGGCCGTGTATACGACCTTAGTGCTGACAATATTGCCGTTCGCATCACAATTGAACGCACTGTTGGAGACGCCGCACTGATAGCTGGAACTCGCGGCGCTCGGCAACGACATGCCTACGCTCGTGTACATCTTCAGGTTGCCGATGTCGGGACGCGACATGGCGCGTGAAGCCGCGAAGCGCAGGAACCATGTGTCGGTCAGCCCCAAACGCACATTGAAACTCGGCAACCAATTATGGTGCACAAAATGTGCGGTTTGCAGGGAATTGTTGGGCGTACCGGAGAAGAGGCGGTCTTCCGTCCAGTTCGCCGGATCGTTGACATAAGCCTGCGCCGCCGCAACCTGATCCGTATAGGCCTGCGTGCCCGGCGCCGCCGTAACCGCCGGCGGCGTTCCCGTCAACCCTGGCACATAGTAGGTGATACTCGGATGCGAAGGCTGTCCCGGAGCGCTGCCTGCGACAATCGGCGTATAGTCATAGACCGTGCTGTTCTGGTAGTTCACCCCGCCTGTGCTTTCGTTAACGGTTTCGACGTACCGGACCCCGATATTGCCGACCACATTAATCCCGCCAATCGAAGCGTCAGGGCCGCCGAACTTGAGCTGGACATAGGCCGCCTTGGTTTTCTCCGACACGTCCGCGACTTCGGCCGGACGGAAGCAACCATCGGTTTCACCAGAACGGTAGCAAATCGGCGTCCAGGCGTTGGAACTACCCCCGCCGGTATATTGCGGCTGATAGTGCGTCATGTCGAAGGTCTGATCCAACGTCTGACGATCTTTCAGGTAGGCTGTTTTGAAGAAGACGACGTCCGAAATATTGGTCACGCCGCCGCCAAAGAAGTTCTGGTCGAAGGTATGCGTGCCATAAGCGTTCTGGTCGGGGAAGGCGGAGCCGGTGATATAATAATTATCGGCGTTGTAGTTCGACCAGTTATTGACCACGTTGGCCCAGTTGTAGGTGCTCCAGCGCACAGTTTGTTCGCGATCGGCGTAGCGCACACCGGCCTTAAGTGTGTTCAACCATGGCGAATCGAAGCTGTAAGCCAGGTCAGCGCGAGTGGCGAATTCATGACCCTGAGAATCGGTCAGATGGTCCATGATCCAGTGCATGCGATAATTGGCCGGATTGGAAATGCCGCCCGGCGCCAGATACCAGCCGACCGCGCTCTGACCAAAGTTCAGCCCGTTGGCCGCCGCAGTCGAACCCGTCGCCGCATCGTACCAGCCGCCGTTGTCGTCGGCGAAGGTCATGGTCGGATGGTCGCCGTCATATTTGATGTTCGCCTGCGCATAGGTCTGCAAGCCGTCGGAGATGTCGTAGTTCTTTTGAATCGCATCGACATACTGCACATCGAAATTGGTATGCAGTTTGTCATTGACGTCCCACTTGAAATTCAGCGAGGCGTCGCGCGTGTCGTTCTTGCTGTCGCTCCAGCGCGTCGAGGCTTCGAACGTACCGGCGCGCTGCGTCGCCGGACATGTGGCGCTGGCCTCCCAGCTATAGCAGGTGCGCATCAGACCGTTCGGCGTGGTGGGCGATACGCCGCTCGGAGAGGTCACGCCGTCGGGCGCGTCCCACGACCCATACCATGCCCCGTTGGAGTTCACGAAGGTGCCGCTGGTCAGGACGCCGTCGGAGTTGAACGAGCAGGCGCTGGCGCCGCCATAGCATTCGAGATTGCCGCCACTGGAGACATAGTTGATCTGTTGCGCCCAGGCATCGATGCCCGTCGATGAGGTTGCGACATATTCTTCCCATTGCTCAACCTTTTTCGACTGATTGTACTGGAAGGTGAGCAACATGCTGTGATCGTGGTTCTGCCACTGGCCCGCCAGCGACACGCCGTCGCGCGTGCGAAAATAGATATTATCGCGCAGCGAAGTCGTCATCGGCACATAGATGCGATTGATATTCCAGTAGGCCGAATTTTCCACCGGCACGAGACGACCGTACTGGATGCCCTCCGAATTGGTCACTTCCTTCGAGTGGGCCGCGTTGATCATGAAGCCGAATTCGCCCCACTGGGTGTCCCAGCGATTGGAATAAATGCCCGAAACGCCCGGCTCGCCTTGCTTGGCCTTGTCGCCATAGACATATTCCGCCGTCAGAGCCATCAACTGGCCCTTCTGGTCAAACGGCAGACGGGTGCGCAGATTGATCGTGCCGGCGATGCCGCCTTCAATCAGTTCCGCCGTCTGGTTCTTGTAGGTGTCGACGCCGCCCATCAGTTCCGGCGACACATCGGACCAACTCAGACCGCGCGACGAGTCGGCGGTGAAGATGTCGCGACCATTGAATTCCGAACGGACCTGTTGCAGGCCGCGGACCACGACCCCGGACGGCTCTGCCGAGAAGTGCGCGGTATCGCCAGTGGCGGCGAAGCGGTTGACCGTAATGCCCGCGACGCGCTGCAGCGCTTCGGCGACCGACTTGTCCGGGAACGAACCGATGTCGTTAGCGGTGATCGAGTCGACGATCGTGTCGGCGTTCTTTTTCAGATCCTGCGCCGTCTTGAGCGCCTTGCGCACGCCAACGACGACGACCTCCGTCGACTTGTTATTATCGCTCGCCTTAGTCGTATCGTCCTGCGCATAGGCTGGCGCGGCCAGCGTGGCCGCCATTGCGCTCAGCGCCAGTACGGACACGCCGCCCTTCAGCAGGTTCGCTCCGACAGAGAGCTTGCCATTGGAACTTCTCATTTATCTTCTCCCTAAGCTGTCCTTACGGCGGTCGAGTCCTCCACCGGTGACACTGAATTTTCCAAAACAGCTAACCGAAGCCAGAAGCGCGGATAATGGAGATTGTGGCGACGATCCGCCATCCCCCTGACTTTTTCGCCGCTCTCTCGCCATATTGTCCGCGACGCGACGTTTTTGACTATTCCGTCAAAATTTACACGAGCCGTTATTATGGTGGCGAAGGAGTTGTGACGTTAGCGCTTCTCGATCTGATTAATTAT
>DATMTF010000129.1:0-4121 GCA_035565015.1 Asticcacaulis sp.
ACCTGTTGCTCCAGCGCAATGCCGACATGGTGACGTCCGCCGACATTCATGTTCAGACCCGCGGCGATCATCTCGCCGATCATGCCTTGCGGCGTGCCCGCGCCCTGCACCCAGCCCATAAAGCCCGGATGGCGGTTGCCGCTCGCATAAGGCAGCAGGTCGCGCGCCGTCTGTTCGCGTAAGGCCGCTGGCGTCGCGCCCACGCGGGGCAGCGGCTCGACCAGCGCCGCATAGGCGGGCGCCGGATCGCGCCACAAAGGCCGCTCGCGCAGGGACGCCAGATCGTCGAGCAGCAGGTCGAGCATCCGGTGCGCCTCGGCGCGGAAAGCGTCTACATCTTCGGGGTCGAGGCTCATAAGGCCGCCCGCTTTTCCAGCATGGTCTGGAAAGCCGAGGTGATGCGCGTCACCGCCGGATTGCGATAGGCGAACGGGCTGTCCTCATCTTCGGGATGGACCAGCATGGTTGCGTTGGCCTCGAACACCAGCACGCGCCCGTCGGGCAAGAGCGAGAAGTCGAGCCCGCAATAGTCGAGATCGAGCCGCTTGCCGATCTCTGCGATTGCGTGTGTGGCCGTGTCGCCCAAAAACGCCTGCGTATTGTAGAGATAGCGCTCCTCTTCGGCGCGCCGCCAGCCGCCTTCGGCCATGTCGGAGCTGACATAGTGGACCATCCAGTGCTGCGAGATCGCCCAGTGATAGGGCAGGGGCTGGCGCTCGATAAAGATCATCCGGCCCTTGCGGAAAAAGCCGTCAGCCTGTTCATACGCGACATATTGCGTGACATAGACGTCCTGACCGGCCAGTTTTTTGGCGATGTCGGTCAGGTCGTCCGGCGTGTCGGCGCGATAAAGCCCGACGCCGCCGTGCGAGGCCAGCGGCCTGACGAGGACGGGGAGGGCGAGGCCGGTTGCGCCGATCCTGTCCGCCGTCGTGCGCACGGCTCTGGGAGTGACGGCGCCGTCAATATCGCCGAGCAGGTCGGGAATCGCGTCGCGGAAGGTGCGTTGCACCGGCTCCGGGCGGTTGATCAGCGGGCGGCGGTTGCGCTTCAGAAAGCGCGTCACCGCCTGTTGCGACGGACCGCTCAGGTCAGGATCGCCAATGGCGTTGAACACCACGTCATAGGGCGGCGGTTCCTGATCGTCGCGGGCATGCTCCATATACCAGACATGCCGCGTATAGAGCGGCGGCGGCATCAGGTAGCGATAGGGGATATTGCCCTGAGAGCGCGTCGCCAGCACCAGAACCTCGGCGCGGGCGTCCGCAGCGGGCTCGTGAAACAGGGCGCGGGCTTTATAGGCCTGGTCGAGCCATCGCGCCGCTGCATCCGCATCCCCGTCGCGTTCGGCCAAGGTGGAAAGCGTCTGGCAGGCAAGGGCTTGGGCGGGGTCGATCGACACGGCGGCCAGCGCCGCCTCGCGCGCCTTTTCCGGCAGTCCGGCGCGTAAGTAAAGGGCGGCCAGTCCGCCTCGCGCTTCGGCCAGCGAGGGATCAAGCGCCAGCGCCCGCCGGAACTGGCGCTCGGCGTCGTGCAGCCGCTCACGCGCCGCATAGGCGAAGGCCAGTTCCATCTGCGGGACCGGCTGGTCGAAGTGAACGGCGGCGTTCAGGTCCAGCTTCATCAGCGCCGGTTCCGCTGCGTCGATGCGACTCGTCAGGGTTTTTCGCAGACTCTTGGCGGGCAGGGATCTGGGTTCGAGCGCGATAGCCCGCTCCGCGGCCAGCATGGCTTCGGCCAGCCGGTCAGCCGCGTTCAGGCTTTTGGCGGCGTTCAGCCACGGCGCGGCGCGGTTCGCTAATGCCGCTGGAATATCAAACCATTCCGTCAGAAGATCGGGAGAGGCCACGCTTTACCAAGTCCTTCGCCATGCTGGATGCGGCGAAGATGGTCTGAGTCGCGGACCCCGGCGCGAAGAAAATCAATGCGCCGGGGATGCTATGGCCCTATTTCAGATCGAAGCGATCCAGTTCCATGACCTTGGCGAAGGCGGCGGCGAAGTCGTGAGCAAATTTTGCGCCCGCGTTTGACGCGCCATAGACCTCGGCCAGGGCGCGCAACTGAGCGTGCGAACCGAAGATCAGATCGACGCGCGTGGCCGTCCATGTGTGCGCTTTGGTCTTGCGATCTACGCCTTCATAGGCGTTATCGCCCATCGGCTTCCATTCGTTCGCCATGCTGAGCAGGTTGACGAAAAAGTCGTTGCTTAGGACGCCGGGGCGATCGGTGAACACGCCTGCCGCGCTGCCGCCGGTATTTGCGCCCAGAACGCGCAGCCCCCCGATCAGCACGGTCATTTCCGGCGCGGAGAGGTTGAGAAGCTGCGCCTTGTCGATCAGAGCCTCCTCCGGCTTCATGATGTGGCCAGTCCGGTGATAGTTGCGGAAGCCATCCGACAAAGGCTCCAGCGGCGCAAACGAATGCGCGTCCGTCTGCTCTGGCGTTGCGTCAGTGCGGCCCGGCGTGAAGCGCACGCTGACCGGATGGCCGGCGTCCTTGGCCGCCTTTTCGACTGCCGCCACACCGCCCAGCACGATCAGATCGGCCATCGACACCTTTTTGCGCGATAAAAGCGCCTTATTGAACTCTTTCTGGATCGCCTCCAGCTTGCCCAAAGCCTTGGCCAGTTGCGCCGGTTGATTGACCGCCCAGTCCTTTTGCGGCGCCAGACGAATGCGCGCGCCATTAGCGCCGCCGCGCTTGTCGGAGTTGCGGAAGCTGGCCGCCGAGGCCCAGGCAGTCGCGACCAGTTCGGACACGCTCAGCCCTGAGGCCAGAATCTTCGCCTTGAGCGCCTCGATCTCCTTTGCCTCGATCAGCGGGTAATCGGTGGTTGGAACCGGGTCTTGCCAGATCAGCTCTTCGGCCGGTACGTCCGGACCCAGGTAGCGGGCACGTGGGCCCATGTCGCGGTGCGTGAGCTTGAACCAGGCGCGCGCAAAGGCGTCGGCAAACTGATCAGGATGCTCGTAAAAGCGCCGCGAAATCTTCTCGTAGTCCGGATCGAAGCGCAGGGCCAGGTCCGAGGTCAGCATAGTGGGGACGCGCTTTTTCAACGGATCGTGCGCGTCCGGAATGTTGGCCTCGGCGTTTTTGGCGCGCCATTGTTTCGCGCCCGCCGGGCTTTGCGTCAGCTCCCATTCGTAACGGAAAAGGTTGTCGAAGAAGTGGTTGCTCCATTTCGTCGGGGTCTGCGACCAGGTGACTTCCGGCCCGCCGGTGATGGCGTCGGCGCCGAAACCGGAACCATAGCGGCTTTTCCAGCCGAGGCCCTGATCCTCGATCGCGCCGCCTTCCGGCTCCGGCCCCAGCAGCGACGGATCGCCTGCGCCATGAGTCTTGCCGAAGGTGTGACCACCAGCAATCAGCGCCACAGTCTCCTCATCGTTCATCGCCATGCGCGCAAAGGTTTCGCGAATATCACGCGCTGAGGCGAGCGGGTCGGGATTGCCGTTAGGGCCTTCCGGATTGACATAGATCAGCCCCATCTGCACCGCGCCGAGCGGATTGGCGAGTTCACGCTCGCCCGAATAGCGCTCATCGCCAAGCCACGTCCCTTCCGGCCCCCAGTACAGCTCCTCCGGCTCCCAGGTGTCAGCCCGCCCGCCCGCGAAACCAAATGTCTTGAAGCCCATTGTCTCCAACGCGACATTACCGGCCAGAATGTAGAGGTCCGCCCATGAGAGTGCGTCGCCGTACTTCTGCTTGACCGGCCATAACAGACGCCGCGCCTTGTCGAGATTAGCGTTGTCTGGCCAGGAATTGAGCGGCGCGAAACGCTGCTGTCCGCGGCCTGCGCCGCCGCGTCCATCGGCGATGCGGTAGGTGCCGGCGCTATGCCAGGCCAGGCGGATGAACAAGCCGCCATAATGGCCAAAATCGGCGGGCCACCAGTCCTGCGAGTCGGTCATCAGGGCTTCGAGATCCTTGATGACGGCGTGCAGATCGAGCTTTTTAAACGCCTCTGTATAGCTGAAATTCACGCCCATCGGGTCCGACAGACTGGAATTGGCGTGAAGCGCTGAGATATCGAGTTGATCGGGCCACCAGTCGCGATTGCTCCGTTGTGCGCTGGCGCGATGCCCGAAGGGGCATTGGCCGCCCGTGTCGCCTGCGTTTCC
>DATMTF010000130.1:0-3018 GCA_035565015.1 Asticcacaulis sp.
GGCCTGCGCGGCGGGGTTGAAAACAAATTTTATCGGCCTCTTTCAATTTTTTCCCCTCTGACTATGTTGTGTTCATGCCTCGTTCTGCCCCTCCCGCCGGTGTTTCCGAAGCGTCCGGCGCTTTCGTGACGGATTATGACGCGCCGCCGATGATGTGGACGCCGCACCGGCCTGCGCGCCCGGATAAGTCGGAGGGCGGGCGCAGGTTCCGTCTGGCCGCGCCCTATGAGCCGGCGGGCGATCAGCCGCAGGCCATAGCCGATCTGATGGCCGGACTTGACGGCCACGAGCGCGATCAGGTGCTGCTGGGCGTCACCGGCTCCGGCAAGACCTTCACCATGGCCAAGATCATCGAGCAGACCCAGCGTCCGGCGCTGATTCTGGCGCACAACAAGACCCTGGCCGCGCAGCTCTATTCCGAGTTCAAGGCCTTCTTCCCCGACAACGCGGTCGAGTATTTCGTCTCCTATTACGACTACTACCAGCCCGAAGCCTATGTGCCGCGCACCGACACCTATATCGAGAAGGATTCCTCGATCAACGAACAGATCGACCGCATGCGCCACGCCGCGACGCGGGCGATTCTGGAGCGCGACGATGTGATCGTGGTCGCCTCGGTGTCGTGCATTTACGGCATCGGCTCGGTCGAGACCTATACCGCCATGACCTTCGAGCTGAAGGCGGGCCAGACCATAGACGAGGCGCAGTTGCGCGCCGATCTCGTGGCCCTGCAATACAAGCGCAACGATCAGGCCTTCGAGCGCGGAACCTTCCGCCGGCGCGGCGACGTCATCGAAATCTTTCCGGCCCACTACGAAGACCGCGCCTGGCGCATCAACATGTTTGGCGACGAGATCGAGTCGATCCACGAATTCGACCCGCTGACCGGCAAAAAGACCGACGATCTCGGCGAGGTCAAAATCTATGCCGCCAGCCACTATGTCACGCCGCGCCCGACCCTGCGCCAGGCCATCGACCGCATCAAGATCGAGCTGAAGCAGCGTCTGGCGCAGCTCCATGCCGAAGGCAAGCTTCTGGAGGCGCAGCGCCTCGATCAGCGCACCACCTTCGACCTCGAAATGATGGAGGCGACCGGCGCCTGCGCGGGCATTGAAAACTATTCGCGCTACCTGACCGGGCGCAATGCCGGCGATCCGCCGCCGACCTTTTTCGAGTACCTGCCCGAAAACGCCCTGCTGTTCGTCGATGAAAGCCACGTCACCGTGCCGCAGATCGGCGCCATGTACCGCGGCGACTTTGCGCGCAAAAGCGTGCTGGCCGAATACGGCTTCCGCCTGCCGTCCTGCATGGACAACCGCCCGCTCAAATTCGAGGAATGGGAGGCGATGCGGCCCGATTCGGTCTTCGTCTCGGCCACGCCCGGCAAGTGGGAGATGGAGCGCACGGCAGGCGTCTTCGCCGAGCAGGTCATCCGCCCGACCGGGCTGATCGACCCGCCGGTCGAGATTCGCCCCGTGCATAAGGACGGCTTCAATCAGGTCGATGACGTCATCAATGAGGTGCGCCAGGTGGCGCAGAACGGCTATCGTTCGCTGGTCACCGTGTTGACCAAGAAGATGGCCGAGAGCCTGACCGATTACATGCACGAGCAGGGTGTGCGCGTGCGCTACATGCACTCGGACATCGACACGCTGGAGCGGATCGAGATTATCCGCGACCTGCGGCTGGGCGCCTTCGACGTGCTGGTCGGCATCAATCTGCTGCGTGAAGGGCTCGATATTCCCGAATGCGGCTTCGTCGCCATTCTCGATGCCGACAAGGAGGGCTTCCTGCGCTCTGAGACTTCGCTGATCCAGACCATCGGCCGGGCGGCGCGCAATGTCGATGGCCGCGTCATCCTCTATGCCGACAGGATAACCGGTTCGATGGAGCGCGCCCTGGCCGAGACGACGCGCCGCCGCGAAAAGCAGCTTGCCTATAATGAGACGCATGGCATTACGCCCGAATCGGTCAAGCGCGGCATCAGCGACATTCTCGACAGCCCGTATGAAAAGTCGGACCGCGTGCAGGTTCCGATGGGCGTGGCCGAAAAGGACGCCAAGCCGTTCCTCGGCTCCAACTTTCAGGCGACGCTCAAGGATCTGGAAGGCCGGATGCGCGAGGCGGCGGGCAATCTGGAATTCGAGGAGGCAGCGCGGCTGCGCGACGAGATCAAGCGGCTCAAGACGCTGGACCTGGCCTTTGCAAAGGATATGCTCGATTCCGACGGGTGAAATCGCAGGATTGTCATACAAGTGTCGCGGGAAGTGTCGTTTCCGCCACACACCTGTGGATAAAAGCGCAAATCTTGACGCAATCGCGCCATATTTCCTCTGGATTTTTATTTTGAAACGCGAGACCCTGTCGCTACGGTAAGGCGCCGTCCGGGGGAGTCTTAAGCGCTTCTTAACCCTCTCACCGGACAATTTCCACCTCAGGTGGCAGACGCCGTTCGACGGTTCATGCGATGTGAGCCTGTGTTTCGTAGCGGGGTATTGAGGATGCGTAGGACTCGATTGAATGTGGTGCCGCCCGCCTCCAAGGATGTGGCGCTCGGACAGGTCATCGACGGCGACAAGGTGATGAGCCTGCCGACTCAGGTGACGCACAAGGCCGATCTCGACGACCTGGCCTCTCCGGTCGTGCGTGAAAGCCGCACCCAGCGTGTCCGTCGTTTGCAGGCCGAGGCGCGTGAACTGGCCGCCGAACAGATCAGCGAATTTGAAACCCTGCTTGAGGCCACGGCCCGGATGGCGGTCGAGATCGCCGAGGGCGGCGAGGTTTATGGCGTCGGCGCGCGCGAAATCTGCCGCCGTCTGGCTGAGGAGCTGCCGCGCACCCTGCAAACCTTGCAGGTCATCACCAAGAAGACGACCAATTTCGCCGAGGCGATCAAGAAGCGCGGCTGACGCGCGGCGCGATTCGCCTGACGCGCGATATTTAAAACTGGCGCTCATGGCGGATTTCCCTTAGTTTTCCTCGCGCAAGCGCTTGTTGCGCCTGCGTGTGCGAGGATAG
>DATMTF010000131.1:0-2182 GCA_035565015.1 Asticcacaulis sp.
AGTCTGTAACACTGCCATGATGCCGGAAATCTGAGGGTCTGCGGGAAATAAGCACTTGATCCGCATGGGCGGGCCTTTTATGGCGGGGGCGAGTTTGTCCCGCAGCCGAAAGAGCCCGCCATGTCCGATCTCGCCGCCTTCAAGGAAGATATCGAAGCCGCCTGGGAGGCGCGCGATACGCTGTCGCCCGGCTATTCTGGACCGTACCGCGAGGCCGTGGACAAGGTGCTGGGCCTGCTCGACAATGGCCGCTTCCGCGTGTCGGAGAAGAAGGACGGACAATGGGTCACGCACGACTGGCTGAAAAAGGCCGTGCTGCTGTCCTTCCGCCTCAACGGCAATACGCTGATGCATACCGGACGCGGCCTGTTCGAGGGCTCGCCCATCGGGCCGTTCTGGGACAAGGTGCCGAACAAGTTCGCCAAATGGCATGACAAGGAGTTTCAGGAGGCCGGTTTCCGCGCCGTGCCGGGGGCCATTGTGCGCGCCGGCTCCTTCGTCGGCAAGAATGTCGTGCTGATGCCATCCTTTGTGAATATCGGCGCCTATATCGACGAAGGCACGATGGTCGATACCTGGGCCACGGTCGGCAGTTGCGCCCAGATCGGCAAGCATGTTCACCTTAGCGGCGGCGTCGGCATCGGCGGCGTGCTGGAGCCCTTGCAGGCCTCGCCGACTATTATCGAGGACAACTGCTTTATCGGCGCGCGCTCCGAAGTCGTCGAAGGCTGCATCATCCGCGAAGGCTCGGTGCTGGGCATGGGCGTCTATATCGGCAAATCCACCCGCATCGTCGACCGCGCCACGGGCGAGGTCTTTTATGGCGAAGTGCCGCCCTATTCTGTGGTCGTGGCGGGCGCCATGCCGTCGGCCAATAATCTGAACGGTCCGTCGCTTTACTGCGCGGTCATCGTCAAGCGCGTCGATGCCCAGACCCGCTCCAAGACCGGCATCAACGAATTGCTGAGAGACTGATTTTTCTATAAAAAGCCTCTTGACCGGCGGCGCGCGATCGTTCAAAAGCGCGCCTCTTACCGGCGCGGTCCCTTCGTCTATCGGTTAGGACGTCAGGTTTTCAACCTGAAAAGAGGGGTTCGACTCCCCTAGGGACTGCCACGGTTCGATCCTTCTTCTCCTCCCGACATTGTTAACGCCGAACGGCTTGAAGCCCGCCGCCCTGCCCTTTAGGCTGGCGGTATGGATATGCTCAAGCTGCTCAGCGAACCCGACTGGCCGCATCTGGCCGAACGCGCCGTTCTCGGCCTTGTCGTCGTCGCCATCGCTTTCGTCGCCGCCCGCGTCGCCTCCAGCCTGTTCGACCACGCGCGATCCCGCGCCAAAACGGCGGCGTCCTCGCTGTATATCTTCCAAAAGCTGGTCGCCTACGGGCTGATCATTCTCGGCATCTTGCTGGGCCTGTCGGTCAGCGGCATCAACATCACCTCGCTGGCCGTCTTCGCCGGCGCTATCGGCGTCGGCGTAGGTCTGGGCCTGCAAGGCGTGGTCAAGGAGTTCGTCTCCGGCCTCGTCATCATTTTCGATCCGCATCTTGATGTCGGCGACTTCGTTCAGATCGACGACGCCTTACGCGGCGAGATCATGGAGATCGGCGCGCGCGCCACGCGTCTGCGCACCAATGACGGGCTGAACATCGTCATTCCGAACTCGGCCCTGATCGAGAACCAGGTGATCAACTGGACCTTCAAGGGCTCGACGCGGCGCATCCATGTGCCGTTCGGCGTCGCCTATGGCGTCGATAAGGCGCGGGTGCGCGAATGCGTGATCCGGGCGGCGCAGAGCGTCTCCTTCACCCTGCCGGACACCGATCAGCGCCGCACCCAGGTCTGGCTGACCGGTTTTGGCGACAACTCGCTCAATTTCGAGCTGGTTGTGTGGCCGACACCCGAATCGGTGCGGCGACCGGCATCGCTGATGGCCGCCTATAACTGGGCCATCGAGGACGCCCTGCGCGCCGAGGGCATCGAAATCCCGTTCCCGCAGCGCGACCTGCATGTGCGCAGCCTGTTCGGCCTGACCGACGAGGACGCGCTCAAAAGCCTGGGCCTCAAGACCGGTCAAGCGAAAAAGCCGGAGGTCATGCTGCCCTCCACCAACGACGCCGCCGCCGACCTGCACACCGAACTGCCGCCGGAAGAGCCGGAGGAGAAGGGTTAGTCGCTCA
>DATMTF010000132.1:0-6464 GCA_035565015.1 Asticcacaulis sp.
ATCCTGCGCCGACCGCCCCGGCATCGTCGCCGCCATCACCACCGAACTGGCGGCCCTGGGCGCCAATATCGCCGAATCCAACCAGTTCTGGGATCGCGAGACCGACCGCTTCTTCATGCGGCTTGCCTTTACCGCGCCCGATGGCATCAACCGCGACGCCATCGAGCGGGCGCTGAAATCGCCCATCGAGCGCTTTTCGATGAAGACCAGCCTGGCCGATGACGCGCGCCGCAAGCGCGTGGTCATCATGGTCAGCAAGTTCGATCACACGCTGCTGCACCTGCTCTACCAGATCCGCGTCGGCTGGCTGGACGCCGAGGTGGCGGCGATCATTTCCAACCATGACGATACAAGCAGGATCGCCGAGGATGCCGGCATTCCCTTCCACCTTCTGCCGGTGACCAAAGACACCAAGGCGGCACAGGAAGAGCAGGTTCTGGCTCTGGTCAAGCAGAGCGGGGCGGACCTCGTGGTGCTGGCGCGCTACATGCAGGTGCTGAGTGACAACCTCTCGACCCGCCTCTTCGGGCAGGTGATCAATATCCACCACTCCTTCCTGCCCAGCTTCAAGGGCGCCAAGCCCTATCATCAGGCGCACGCGCGCGGCGTCAAGATCATCGGCGCCACCGCCCACTACGTCACCTCAGACCTCGACGAAGGCCCGATCATCGAGCAGGACGTGCAGCGCGTACATCACGGCCATACGCCGGAACAGCTTGTCGTCATCGGCCAGGATATCGAGGCGCGCGTTCTGGCCCGCGCCGTCACCTGGCACGTCGAGCGCCGCGTGCTGATCAATGGCGGCAAGACTGTGGTGTTCTCATAGAAAACAGCGCCGAAACCGCCTCGTTCCGGCGCTGTCTGTCGCCTATTTAAAGAAGACAAGCGCCACCAGGGCGGCGGCGACGGTCCAGATCGCGGCGTAAAAGGCGATGGCGAGACTGTTGGTCAGGTTCGGCGCTGTGGACGCCGCCGGACCTGCGCGCAACGCCCGTTTTTTGTCATGGGGCATGGCTAGACTCCTTAGCATCTGAAGATTGAATCTAGCACATTTTGACATACACGTCAAAATAATCCCGCCGCGCGCAGCACGTCATCCATAGCGTCATTGCCGCTCGGCTCGGTCCATTCGCGCACACCCGCGGCCAGCAAAAGGCGAGCGCCTTCGGCATAGTCGCCTTCACCGCAGTTGGTCGAACCGTGGTGCAGCCAGCCCGGCGGCGTGGCGTTATAGGTGGTTTCCCGCACATCCAGCGGCGCGTGATAAGCCAGCAAAACCCGGATCAGATCCGCATTGCCCTTCCAGCAGGCCCAGTGCAGCGGCGTCTCGCCGTAACTGCCGATGACGGAAGGCGGCACGCCCGCCTGCAACAGCGCTTCGACGCCGCGAACATTGCCGCGTTCGGCCAGCTCATTAATCAGGTGCGCCGCCGCCGGATTTTGCGCCAGCCCTTCCGGCGCGGGGCCGCGTCCCGCGATAAAGGCGTCCACCGGATCAAGGCCGGTATCCGCGCCGCGCGCCGCCAAAAGAGCAGCGATCTCCGCCTGCCCGCTGGCCAGCGCCATGGCGTAGGCGGTGCGTCCATCGACACGTCGGGCGTCGATATCCGCGCCCGCATCGAGCAGCAGGGTGACGACCCGCTTGGAGCGCCCGCGCATCACCGCCCAGTGCAGGCCGGTCGCGCCCTGCGGATTGGCCAGATTGGGATCGCCCCCGGCGTCGAGCAGCAGTTTCAACCCTTCCGGGTCTTCGCGGTCGAGCATATGCTTGATCGCATTGCCCTTTTCGATGTCCGCGCCATGCGCCAGCAGCAGTTTCAGGCAGGCGTGATCAGGATTTTCCGTAGCATGGTAAAGCGATTCCCCGTCGTTCGGATCTGCGCCCGCTTCCAGTAACAGCCGCGTCATCTCGGCATTACCAAGAACGCCCGACGCCGCGTAGAGACAGGACAGCGGCCCGTATTCGGACGGAATGCTCGCGTTCGGGTCCGCCCCCGCCGCCAGCAGCAGGCGCACCGTCTCCGCCAGATTAGGCGCGCGCTTCGAACGCGCATGGCCAAAACGCGAGAAGCAGGCATAGACCAAAGGCTCGGCCTTTTCCGGGCCGATCTTCGCATTCACGATGTCGGGCCGCTTGTTGAGCGCCGCCGCCACGCCCTTATTGCCGCCCAGCACCAGCCAGGCGTAGAGGCCGCCGTGCTTTAGTTCAGGATGGTCCTGCAACATCTGCCGCGCGCGCGGGCCGTCCGAGGTGGCGGCGTCGACAAAGCGCGCCACCAGATCGCGCGCATCGAGCTTGGATTGTTCGACAAAGGCGTGGAATTTCGGCCAGCTCGCAAAGCCCTGCTCGCGGGCGATGATGCGCTGGGCGTCGTGCAGGGCCAGATCGCCCAAAGGGTCGTCCTTGGCGAAACGCGCCAGGGCTTCGGCGTCGCCGGCGCGCGCGGATTTCAGCAAGGCCTTGGCCTGCTTGCGATAATAGTCGAGATTCAGTTTGGTGATGGATGTCATGACAAACCTCTTTCCTGCATGCCCGGTGTCCGCGCGACGGGCCGAAAGAAGGCTTGCGAAGGTCAGTCGAAATTGAGGTGGGAAAGTCCCTGCCCGCGGACCGGAAGCGCCCCTGATGCGCTCGCACGGAGAGAAACACGTCCGCCCGCGCCGGTCAAGTTTCTGTGTCGTATGACGGACACAGTTGACGCAAAAGCGCGATACCCTTCAGATAACAGCGGTTTCGCTTTCTTTGCGGCGCAACGCTTTCAAGCTTCCCTAAGGTCAAGTTTTCTGTCGCACACGTTTTGCGCGCTTGCGAAGGCGGAGCAAAGCGACTAGGGGCGGCGCATTCCGGCCCCCTGAGGGCGTTATTCGAGATGGTTCCATGCCTCTTTTGTCGTCGTCGTCACGTCTGATGGTTTTCACCGCCCTGTCTTCCGCAGCCCTGCTGGGGCCGCAGGCTTTTGCGCAGCAGGCGGGCCATGACATCACCGAGGTGATCGTCACCGCGCAGAAGCGTCCCGAACCCTTGCGCCAGACGCCGCTGGCGATCAGCGTGGTCAGCGGCGAGCAGATGGAACGGGCGCAGGGGCACGATCTGCGCGACCTGCAAACCCTCACCCCGTCTCTGTTTGTCATCGCCGACGCCAATGAGGCGCAGGTGACGGCGCGGCTGCGCGGGGTCGGCACGGTCGGCGACAATCCGGGTCTTGATTCCTCGGTCGGGGTGGTGATCGACGGCGTGTCGCGCGCCCGCACCGCCACGGCGATGAGCGATCTGGGGCCGCTGGACCGCATCGAAATCCTGAAAGGGCCGCAGTCAGACGTCTATGGCAAGGGCGCCTCGGCGGGCGTGATCCAGGTGGTGTCGCAACTGCCGTCTTTTACGCCGCAGACCGAGGTGACGCTGGACGCCGGCAATATGGGCGCCTACGGCGTCTCGCTCTACACCACCGGCAAGCTGAGCGACGCCTGGGCCGGTTCGCTGTTCGTGACCAAGCGCAAGCGCGATGGCCAGTATGATGTCCATGTCGGCAACGGCCCGGCGACGCGCAGCGATGACGGCGACCAGAACTATTGGTCGGCGCGCGGGCAGTTGCTCTACGTGCCGAACGACCGCGCCTCTTTGCGCCTGATCGCCGACTATACCGATCGCGATGAGGCCTGTTGCGCGGCGGTCAGCATCGCCGTCGGCGGCACGAAGGCCTATATCGACAGTCTGGCCGATGGCGACGGCACGGCCTCGGTCGCCGATCCTAAAGCCCGGCAGGTCTGGTCGAACCGCCCTCTGCCCCAGCGCCTGAAAGACGGCGGCGTGTCGGCGCAGTTCGATCTCAAGCTGAACGATGCGGTCCAGTTCACCTCGATCACCGCCGTGCGCCACTGGGACCACGCCAATGGCTATGACGGCGATTTCACCGCCGCCGACATCCTCTATCGCGATCCGGGCGGGTTGCGGAACCGCTTCGACACCGTCTCGCAGGAGGTGCGCCTGAACGGAAGCGGCGAGCGCTATAACTGGATGGCGGGCCTCTATCTCGACCAGAGCGAACTGACGCGCCACGACGAGACGCTCTACGGCGCCGATTATGAATCCTATGTCAGCCTGCTCCTGTCGGGCGGGGCCAGTCTGGCCAAGGTGTCGGGCTATACCGGCCTGCCGGTCGGCCAGTCCTATGTTGCAGGCCAGGGCAGCCACGATTCCTACGACCAGCATGAGCACAATTTCGCCGTCTTCGGCCATGGCGAATGGAAGCTGGCCGACAGCCTGACCCTGTTGGGCGGCCTGCGCTGGAACCATCAGACCAAGCAAGTGGTCAGCCGCTTTGAAAATTCCGATAACGGCCTGGCCTGTTCGCTGGCCACCGGCGGCAAGGGCGTCCTGTGCCTGCCATGGTCGAACCCGGCCTATAACAATCTGACGCTTTATCAACGCAATGCCGAGGACGCGACCACCGGCTCCCTGCGTCTGAAATGGCAGGCGACGCCGAACCTGATGGCCTATGCGTCCTATGCGACCGGCTGGAAGGGGACAGGCTTCAATCTCGACCGCGAGCAGAACGCCGATATGACGGTGGACCGCGATTCCTCGTTCAAGCCGGAAACCTCGCGCTCGTCTGAAATCGGAATCAAAGGGCGCTGGTTCGGCAACCATCTGAGCGCCAATCTGGCCGCCTTTGACGAGACCTTCCGCAACTTCCAGCTCAACACCTATCTGGGCACGACCTTCCTGGTCTATTCGGTGCCGCATCTGCGCTCCGAGGGCGTTGAATTCGACGGACGCTACTATGTCGGCGACTTCACCCTTAATGCGGGCCTGACCTATGACGACGCCAAGTTCGGTTCCGAAGCCGTGCCGGGCCTGCCCTTGATCGCCAACGGAACGGCCTCCTTCGCGCCGAAATGGTCGGGCGCCTATGGCGGCGCCTATACGCGCAAGCTCGGCAATCTGGTGCTGAACGCCTCTTTAAGCGCAAAATATAACAGCGCCTACAATACCGGCTCCGACCTCAACCCGATCAAGGAACAGAAGGCCTATACCCTGCTGACCGGCCAGGTCGAGCTGAGCCGACCGGATCAGGGTTGGGCGCTGGCCCTGTGGAGCCGCAATCTGAGCGATGTGACCTATGAGCAGGTCGCCTTCGCCGCGCCGTTCCAGTCGGGCAGCTATGACGCCTTTCTGGGCGCGCCGCGCACCTATGGCGTGACGCTGAAACTGACCTATTGACGGTTTGCGGCGAAGTTCAGGTGTGCTAAGGGGCGCGGCCATGTCCGACATTGACGCGCCCTCCCCCTATACGGTCACGGTGATGACCATGTTCCCGGAAGCCTTTCCGGGACCGCTCGGCGTGTCGCTGATTGGCGCGGCGTGGAAAGAATCCGCGCTCTGGGCCTTGGAAACACTGGACATTCGCAACTTTTCAAGCGATAAGCGCGGCTTTCTTGACGACACCCCCGCCGGCGGCGGGCCGGGTCAGGTGCTCAAGGCGGATGTCATCGCCAAAGCGCTTGATTCGCTTGATGTTTCCGGGAAGCGTCTCGTTTATATGAGCGCGCGCGGCCGGAGGCTCACTCAAGGCAAGGTGCGCGAATGGGCGAAGGCCGATGGGCTGATCGTGCTGTGCGGGCGCTTTGAGGGGGTGGATCAGCGCGTGCTGGATGCGCGCGGGTTTGAGGAAATCAGCGTCGGCGACGCGGTCCTGGCGGGCGGCGAAGCGGCGGCGATGGTGGCGATCGAGGCGGTCGTGCGTCTGCTCCCCGGCGTTCTGGGGGCGGCGGCCAGTCTGGAGCGCGAAAGTTTTGAGGATGGTCTCCTTGAGGAGCCGCAGTTCACAAGACCGCGGACCTTCGAGGGCCTCGACATCCCCGAAGTGCTGTTATCCGGCGACCATAAGAAGATGGCGCAATGGAAGCAGCAGCAAAGAGAGGCGACAACGAAAGAGCGGCGACCCGATCTGTGGGAGGCCTATCTTTCCAACTTACAGGCAAACGGCGCTTCCCAACGGAAGTAAGCCTCAGACAAGGATAGCAACATGAACCTGCTTCAGCAGATCGAAGCCGAAGAAGTCGCCAAGCTGAAAGGCGACAAGACCTTCCCGCAATTCCAGCCCGGCGACACGCTGCGCATCAACGTCAAGATCAAGGAAGGCGACCGTGAACGCGTCCAGGCCTTCGAAGGCGTCTGCATCGCGCGCGCGGGTTCGGGCATCAACGAAACCTTCACGGTGCGCAAGATCTCGTTCGGCGAAGGCGTCGAGCGTAAGTTCCCGATCCTGTCGCCGAACATCGAATCCATCGAAGTCAAGCGCCGCGGCGTCGTGCGTCGCGCCAAGCTGTACTACCTGCGCGACCGCCGCGGTAAGTCGGCCCGCATCACCGAGCGCTCGATGAACTCGACGCGCGGCTCCAAGGGCGCCGAGCTGCGCGCCCAGATGGCCGCCGCCGAAGCCTCCGGCAATCCGGACGCCGAA
>DATMTF010000133.1:0-5512 GCA_035565015.1 Asticcacaulis sp.
GTCCTTGACATATATGCGTATTTGCGAATATATGCAATTATATATTTTCTCATAAGGCTAGAACACCATGTCCCCCTTTGCCTCTTTCGCCGCCCGGCACATTGATGCCGGTCAATTACATGACGGCCTCAAACGCGGAAATATCGCGCTCGTCGATGTCCGCGAATCCGAAGAGCACCAGGCCGAACGCATTGAAGGCGCCGTAAACCTGCCCCTTTCGCGTTTCGATCCGAAGGCCCTGCCGACAATCCAAGGACAGGCGATTGTGCTGCACTGCGCTGGCGGCGTCCGATCGGCGAAAGCGCTGAACATTTGCCACCAGAGCGGCGTCGAGGTTCGAGGCCACCTGACCGGCGGCATCAATGCCTGGAAGGCCGCCGGGCTGCCGACCGTTCGCTAAAGGCCGAAGGCGCGTTTCATGTTGCGATCACACCCGTCCGCCATCCTGCTTTCAGTATTGTTCATAGCCGTTCCAGGTCTGCAGTCCTGCAGTCCAAGACAAGCTGCGCCCGCCGTCCAGGCGCCCGTTGCGGCCATGACCGTAGAGGTCCAGCAGGTTGACGACCTCAAGCCCGTGGCGGGAATCCTGACCAGCTACAGACTGGCCGAGGCGACGGCGCGGCTGTCTGGAGTCTTGGCGTCGCTGAATGTCAAGGTCGGCGACAGCGTGAGGCGCGGGCAACTGATCGGCTGGGTCCAGGATTCCCGCATCGCGCCCCAGACGGGCGCCTACGCGGCGGCGACCGCCGCCGCCCAGGCGCAGGCCGTGCAGGCGCAGGCCAATCTCACCCGTATACAAACCCTGTTCAACAAAGGAATCTACGCCCAGGCCGCGCTTGACCAGGCGGTTGCGACCGCCAAGGCGGCCGAAGCCAATGTCAAAGCTGCGCAGGCGCAGACCGACGCCAGCGCCGCTCAGGGCGGCCAGGGCGCAATCCTTGCACCGGATTCGGGCAAGGTTATTGCGGCCGATGTGCCCAGAGGCGCCGTCGTCATGGTCGGCCAGTCCGTGGCCACCATCACCTCCGGCAACCTGCTCGTGCGCATCGAATTGCCGGAGGCGCAGGGTCGGCGGTTGTCGGTCGGCGCCCCTGTCCGTCTGGAAGCCGGCGGTCGCGAAGCGACCGGGACGATCATCCAGGTTTATCCCTCCGTAACGCAGGGGCAGGTGACCGCCGACGTAACGCCTTCAGGATTTGAGGATTTGCCGGTGGGCGCGCAGGTGACGGCCCATGTCAGCCTCGGTCTGCGTCCGGCGATCCTTTTGCCGACAGCCTACATCCAGACCCGCTATGGCCTCGATTACGTCCGTCTGGCGCAGCCGGGGGGGACCGTCATCGAAACCACGGTGGAAACGGCGCCTTATGATGCCGGTCATATGGAAATTATCGGAGGCCTTGAGGCCGGAGATCGCGTCTCGGCTTATGGAGCGACGCAATGAGCGGCGCTCCTCTTGGCCTGTCGGGCCGCATCACCAAGGCTGCGCTCACCTCGCCCCTGACGCCCCTGTTCCTGTTGGTGGCGATCCTGCTCGGTCTGCTGGCCGTCGCCACGATCCCGCGCGAGGAAGAGCCGCAGATCAGCGTGCCGATGATCGACATCTCGGTCTCCGACCCCGGCGTGAAAGCTGCCGACGGGGTCGAACTGGTCGCCAAACCGTTGGAGGCCATCGTCAAAAGCGTGTCCGGCGTGGATCATGTCTATAGCTTCATCGACGACGACCATGTGCTGGTCACCGCGCGCTTCAAGGTCGGCACGGATCCCGATAACGCAGCCATCCGTATCCATGAAAAGATATCCGCCAACATGGACCGCCTGCCGTCCGGCGTGACGGCGCCCCTGGTCCAGGAGCGCGGCATCAGTGACGTGCCGGTCATGGTGCTGACCCTGTCGCCGCGACCGGGCGCCGGGAAAGACATCACCGATCAGGGTCTTTACGACCTGGCCGTCAAGCTGCGCGGCGAAATCGCCAAGGTGAACGATGTCGGCCTGACCTTCATCGTCGGCGGTCGGCGGGAGGAAATCCGGATCGAGCCCGACGCGGCGAAAATGCGGGCGTACGGCGTGTCGCTTAATGCGCTGATGAGCGCCGTCAGGGGAGCCGACTCGGCGGCGCCGCTCGGCGCCGTTCGCGACGCCAACACGTCTGTGACTCTGGCCGCGGGTAAGACCCTGCAGACCGCCCAGGATGTCGGCCTGATCACCGTGCCGTCGATCACCGGCCAGAATGTCCTGGTCCGCGATGTCGCCACCGTGGTCGAGGCGCCGCGGCAGGATCAGGAGCATGTCTTCCGCTATACCCAGCCAAAACCCGGCCAGTGGGTTCAGACGCCAGCCGTATCGCTGGCCATCGCCAAGCGGCAGGGCGCCAATGCCGTGGTGGTAACCCAGAGCCTCCTTAAAAGGGTCGAGGCGCTGAAAGGCCCGCTAATTCCTTCCAGCGTCCAGGTTGCGGTCACGCGCGATTATGGCGAAAGCGCCAATGAAAAGGCTAACGAGCTGCTTTTCCACCTCGGTCTGGCCACCGTTTCCATCGTCGTTCTGATTGGTTTCGCCATCGGCTGGCGTGAGGCCGGCGTGACGGCGGTGGTCATACCGACGACCATTCTGCTGACGCTCTTCGCCTCCAATCTGATGGGCTACACCATCAACCGCGTCAGTCTGTTCGCGCTCATCTTCTCCATCGGCATCCTGGTCGACGACGCCATCGTCATGATCGAAAATATCTCGCGCCACTGGGGGATGAACGACGGTCGCTCTCGGACCCAGGCCACTATCGACGCGGTGGCGGAGGTCGGCAACCCGACTGTCATCGCCACCTTGACCGTGGTGGCCGCCCTGCTGCCCATGCTGTTCGTTTCCGGCCTGATGGGGCCCTATATGGCGCCGATTCCGGTCAACGCCTCGGCGGCCATGATCTTCTCGTTCTTTGTCGCGGTCGTGCTGGCGCCGTGGCTGATGATCCGCTTCGCCCGCCAGACCCTGCCGGCGCGAGATCACAGTCACGAAGGCTTCATCGGACGGCTTTACCGACGCGTCGCCGGCAAGATCATCAAGGACCGCAAGAGTTCGGGACGTTTTCTTGCGGGCGTCGGCGTGGCTACTCTGGTCGCATGCGCCATGTTCGCCACCAAGACCGTGACGGTGAAGCTCCTGCCGTTCGATAACAAGTCGGAACTCCAGGTCATCGCCGATCTGCCGGAAGGCGCGACACTGGAAACCACGCAGCGTGTTTTAAGCCAGGCGGCGCAGATCACGACCCGGCTGCATGAGGTCGAAGCGGTGGACGCCTACGCCGGAACGGCCGCCCCTTTCAACTTCAATGGTCTGGTGCGGCATTATTACTTCCGCCAGTTTCCGGAGCAGGGCGACCTTAATGTCCAGCTTTTGCCGAAGGACAAACGGTCGCGCCCCAGCCATGCCATCGCCATAGACCTGCGCGACCGGCTCAAGGCCGTGCCCTTGCCGCCCGGCGGCGTTCTGAAAGTGGTCGAGGCGCCGCCGGGACCGCCGGTCATGGCGACTCTGCTGGCCGAAGTCTATGGCCCTGACGCCGCCACGCGCCGCGCCGTGGCCAACAAGGTCAAGAATATCTTCAGGTCGATTCCCTACATCGTCGATATCGACGATTCGTACGGCGCCGCCGCACCCAAGGTGTCTATCGTCGCCGACCGACCGAAAATGGAGGCTCTGAACGTCTCCGACGACCAGGTCTATCAAGGCCTCGGCGCCGTGATGACCGGCAGCATCCTGGGCTATTCGGAGAGAGGACAGGGACGCGAACCGCTGGAAATCTCAATACGTCTGCCACAGTCACAACGCACCTTGGGCGAAAATCTGATGTCCCTCCCGGTGGCGTCTTCCGTCACGGCCCAAGGCCGGCGCCTCGTTACGCTGGACGAAGTGGCCGATCTCGACCGGACCACGACCTCGCCCCATATCTATCGTCGCGACGGTCACGACGTCGACATGATCATGGCCGAACTGGCCGGCAAGTACGAGGCGCCGGTCTATGGCGTTTCCGATGTCGACGCCCGCATCCGGCAGGCGAATTGGGGACCATTTCCCACACCCGACATCCGCCTCAACGGCCAGCCCGACAGCGAGCGGCGCGCCACCGTTTTGTGGGACGGCGAGTGGGAAATCACCTGGGTCACCTTCCGCGACATGGGCGCCGCCTTTGGCGTAGCCCTGCTGGGCATCTACGCGCTCGTCGTCGCGCAATTCAGGTCGTTCAAATTGCCGCTGGTCATACTGACGCCCGTGCCCCTGACCCTGATCGGCATCGTCCTTGGCCACATCCTGTTCCACGCGCCCTTCACCGCGACGTCGATGATCGGTTTTATCGCCCTGGCCGGCATTATCGTGCGCAACTCGATCCTGCTGGTCGACTTCATCCGTCATCACAGACTGGCGGACGGTCGTTACGACCGCCCTTTGAGGGACGTGCTGCTCGACGCCGGCGCCACGCGCTTCAGGCCCATCCTGCTGACGGCGCTCGCCGCAATGATCGGCGCGGCCGTCATTCTGACCGATCCGATCTTCCAGGGCCTGGCGATCTCGTTGCTGTTCGGTCTGCTGTCCTCAACCCTGCTGACCGTCCTGGTCATCCCGGCGATCTATATCGTCATGAAAGACAAGGCGCTGACATCATGATTAGACCGCAGAAGACAGGTTCATTGACTTGAGCGCCGGAAACCCCGATCCTTCGGGCAGCAAGACAGTCCTTGATGAGCGTATCCACTTGACCGCTGCCGCCGGCGCCGCCGAACTCGAAGAAAGCGCACAGTCCGCCGCGCGCCTGCTCAAGCTGCTGGCAAGCGAGCAGCGGCTGCTGATCCTGTGCAAACTCTTCGAAGGCGAAGCAAAAGTGGGCGACCTGTCCGAGCATGCCCGCCTGGCGCCGGCAGCGACGTCGCAGCACCTGGCCAAAATGCGCGCCGAAGGCCTGGTCAGCACGCGCCGGGACGCCCAGGCAATCTATTACAGATTGAAAGATCCGGTCGTTATCAAGATCATCGAGACCTTATGTGAAATCTATGGTGATTAGGCATAGCGCAAGTACGGCCCAGCATGCGCAACCCGCCTCGATACGGAAAATTTTGCTAACGCCCTGCCGGGCCTGGTCTTTTTTAAAGGCTCGATGGCTCCATGTCTTTGATCTCGATCAAAGCCGCTCCGGTCATAGAGCGCCTACGCTTCCTCACCGGCGAAATTCCGTTGTGGGCCGGAGGAAGACGTTCTAAAATGCCTGTGGATATAGGCCGGTCTGACGATCGGGGCTGGAATGGTGTGAAAGATGTTTTCGACATGCTGCGGCAACGCCGCGCGCACGTCTATGATGGCATACTCATAGGCAGGTATGCGGGTTGGCCGAGCTACGCCCTCGCCATCGCCAGCAGCGGGGCCGCATTTTGGCTTCGCGAGCTACTTGGTGGGTTGACCGGCGCGCGCCTTTCATTCGCCCTCGTCGTTCCTGCGATTTTCATAAGCTCTCTCCTTGGCGGACTCT
>DATMTF010000134.1:0-5098 GCA_035565015.1 Asticcacaulis sp.
CCGCCCCCGACGCCGCCCTCAACAACGCCAAGACGCCCCGCGCGCTGATCGTCGACGACGATCCCGATCTGCGCGAGCTGATCAGCCAGTTCCTGTCCAATAACGGCTTCATCGTCGATACGGCCTCGCAGGCGCGCGACATGGACAGGCATCTGGCGCGCGGCGACGTCGATATCGTCGTCCTCGACTACATGATGCCGGGCGAGGACGGCCTGTCGGTGTGCAAGCGCCTCAATGAGGCGGGCGGCCCGCCGGTGATCATGCTGTCGGCGCGCGGCGAGGAGATCGACCGCATCGTCGGTCTGGAGCTGGGCGCCGACGACTATATGTCCAAACCGTTCCATCCGCGCGAGCTGCTGGCGCGCATCCGCGCCGTCCTGCGCCGTCGCGAGACGCGCGGCGGCGCCTGGGACGCCAAATCGCCGATCACCCATTTCTTCGGCTGGCAGCTCGACAATATCAAGCGCACCCTGTTACGTCCCGACGGCGTGCAGGTCGCCCTGTCCAACGCCGAATTCGAGCTGCTGCGCGTCTTCCTCGACCGTCCGGGGCGCGCCCTGACGCGCGACCAGATCCTCGACCACCTGCACGGCCCCAACGCCGATTCCTTCGACCGCGCCATCGACGTGCAGATTTCACGCCTGCGCCGCAAGCTCAGCGACGACCACGCCGAGGACATTATCCGCACGATCCGCGGCATCGGCTATATGTTCAAGCCCCTGAAGTAACGTCCCGCAAATAATGTCGTCCACGCCGCGCGCCGCGCATCCCCTGTTCGTCTCCCTGCCGATCTTCTGGCAGGTGCTGGGCCTGGCGCTCAGCGTGCTGGTGCTGGCGCTCGGCATCAACACCCTGGTCGTGCTCAAGGCGCCGGCGCCGCAGCCTTCGGGCTATACGATCGCCGAGGCCGTCACGGCGCTGAAGGGCGGCGAGGTCCGGCTGCAGAACGGCCACAAGCTGCGCGGGTCCGTGCGCGGCGCGGCGCCGGACTTCGTGCTGCATCCACCGCAGATGGGCGGCCTGTTCCACGATCTGCAATCGGTGATCCGCGCCCGTCTGGCGCAGCAACTGGGGGTGAGCGAGGACCGTATTTTCGTCAGCTTCCAGCCCCGTCACGACTATCTGCGTCCGCAGGATCACCCGCATGGCTTCTTTGTCGACCGCAATTTCGGCCAGCCCAGCGGTCCGCAGCCGGACGCCGGACCTGACTCATCGGCTCCTGGCTTATCGGCTGCTGGCTTATCGGCTTCTGGCGCGCCCGCGCCTTCGAACGCCGACCGTCCGGATGCGCGGGGCGGCCCCGGAGGTCCGGGCCCGTGGCCGATTCAGCGCGATTCAGGACGGCGCGATCCGGGCGAATTCGGCATGATGTCCAGCAATGCCCGCGCCAGCCTGATCTATCCGGCCTTCGACGCGGCGTGGAAACTGCCCGACGGACGCTACCGCGTCATCCAGGCGCCGCGCTCGCCGATCGAGCCGTGGCAGGCGCGACTGCTGATCGGCTTCGGTCTGACCACCCTGCTGATCATTCCCTTGGCCTATCTGTTGTCGCAGCGTCTGGCCCGTCCGATCGCCGCCTTCTCCGAAGCCGCCGCCAAGCTCAGCGTCGAGGACAACGCCCCGCCGATCCTGGCCGCCGGCCCGCGCGAGGTGCGTCAGGCCGCCGACGTCGTCAACGCCATGCAGGCGCGCATCCGCAAGCAGATCGAAAGCCGCACCATGCTGATGGGGGCCATCGCCCACGACCTGAAGACGCCGCTGGCGCGCATGCGGCTGCGCATCGAAGACCTGCCGGAGACCGTGCGCGACAAACTATCGCAGGACATCGCCCATATGGACGCGCTGATCCGCTCGGCCATGAGCTTCACCAGCGCGCACAAGCTGGCCGATCAGATGCGCCCGCTCGACCTGTCGGCCCTGACCGAAAGCCTGATCGACGATATGGGCCCGGTATGCGAGATCGGCGCCGCGCAGATTGCGCCCAATATCCGCGTGCTGGGCGATCAGGTCGCCCTGACCCGCATCCTGACCAATCTGATCGAGAACGCCGGACGCTATGCCTCAGGCTGCCGCGTGCAACTGCGCGCCGAAGGCGGCGATGCTGTCCTCAGCCTGCTCGACGACGGGCCTGGCCTGCCCGAAGACACGCTGGAAGCGGTGTTCGAGCCCTTCTTTCGATTGGAAAGCTCGCGCAACCGCGACACCGGCGGTACGGGGCTGGGCCTGTCGGTCGCCCGCGCCCTGGCCGAGGCGCAGGGCGGCGCCCTCAGCCTGCACAACCGCTATGACGGCGGGCAGGTCATCGGTCTGGAGGCGCGCCTGACCCTGCCGCTGCTGCGCCCGAAAGCCGCCCGGAAAGTTGCAGCCGCAACCCTTTAATCCTTCGCTTTTCTCAGGCGAAATAAGGGCTTGATCTGGAAAATCCCTGATAGCGTTACCATATAGCGTGCGGTGCGAAATAGGGCTTGACTCACCGGCCCTCAGGTTGAAGAACCGGCGCCAACGTCACCATAAGACGAAGTCAGTCGAAAAGGAATTCCGCTCATGGCTTTACGCGTCGCCATCAATGGTTTCGGCCGCATTGGCCGCCTCGTTCTGCGCTCGATCATCGAGCATGGCCGTAAGGACATCGAGGTCGTGGCCATCAACGATCTCGGCCCGGTGGAGACCAATGCGCACCTGCTGCGCTATGACTCGGTGCATGGCCGCTTCCCCGCTGAGGTCAAGGTCAATGGCGACGAGCTGACCATCATCGCCAACGGCGTCACCTACGGCCCGATCAAGGTCACGGCGATCCGCAACCCGGCCGAACTGCCGCACAAGGCGCTGAACGTCGACATCGCGCTGGAATGCACGGGCATCTTCACCGCCAAGGACAAGGCCCTGGCCCATATCGAAGCGGGCGCGAAAAAGGTCATTGTCTCGGCCCCGTCCGACGGCGCCGACAAGACCATCGTGTTCGGCGTCAATGACGACACGCTGAGCAGCGATGACGTGGTCATCTCCAACGCCTCCTGCACCACCAACTGCCTGGCCCCGGTCGCCAAGGTTCTGTCGGACCTGTGCGGCATCGAGCGCGGCTACATGACCACGATCCACTCCTATACGGGCGATCAGCCGACTCTGGACACCATGCACAAGGATCTCTACCGCGCCCGCGCGGCGGCCCTTTCCATGATCCCGACCTCGACCGGCGCCGCCAAGGCCGTCGGCCTCGTCCTGCCGCACCTGAAGGGCAAGCTGGACGGCTCGTCGATCCGCGTGCCGACCCCGAACGTCTCGGTCGTCGATCTCAAGATCGTCCCGTCGCGTACAGTCACTAAGGAAGAGGTCAACGCCGCCATCATCGCCGCCGCCGACGGCCCGATGAAGGGCGTCCTCGGCTACAGCGACGAGCCGCTGGTCTCGTCCGATTTCAACCACAACCCGCACTCCTCGACCTTCGCGCTCAAGCAGACCCAGGTGATCGAAGGCCAGCTCGTCCGCGTGCTGAGCTGGTACGACAACGAATGGGGCTTCTCCACCCGCATGGCCGACACGGCCCTGGCGTTCGCGAAGCATCTGTAAAAAACAAGGCTCCTGGCGACAGGAGCCTTTTCGCTATTCAGAGCGCCTCCCCCCTTATGCCTCCCCAGCTCGCTGGGGAGGGGGACCGCACGAAGCCGCGCAGCGGCTGAGATGTGGTGGTGGGGCTTCTTGCTTCGAGGCTCGGCCTATCGACTACAAGCAAACTTGAACCTAACCTGATAGACCATCAGCATAACCAAAAGAACGCGATAGGCATGACAGAAGCCATCAAACCCTTCCACTATGCGAAGTGGCTGTTCAGCGCCCTGGCTCTGGGCTTTGTCTATATCCCCATCGTGTTCCTGACCTTCAGCATTCCCTATCTGGGGCCGCTTCTCTCCATCCCTGTCGCCGTCCTGCCGCTTGCTTTTCTCGTCGTCTTCATTTTCAAAGCTATTGATGCGCGCAGAGGTTCGGCCCTCCTCCTCACACCCGTTCTGATTGTTTTTCAACTCATCGGCTTTTTCTTGCTTACGATGATGTTGAACCTGACCGGACACGGGGACTTGCTCGACATCGGCGCACACATCGCCTGACGCAACGGATACCCTCCCATGACCTTCAAAACCCTCGACGACCTGTCCGACCTTCACGGCAAGACCGCCCTCGTGCGCGTCGATTTCAACGTGCCGGTGGATAACGGAACCATCACCGACGACACCCGCCTGCGCGTCGCCCTGCCGACCATAGAAAAGCTGACCCAAAAGGGCGCAAAGGTCGCGCTGCTCGCCCACTTCGACCGCCCCAAGGGCAAGGTCGTGCCAGAGATGAGCCTGAAATTCGTCGCCCCCGCCCTGTCGGCCCTGCTCGGCGCCACGGTCGCCTTCGCCAGCGATTGCGTCGGCCCGGACGCCGCCGATGTGCTGAAACTCCTGCCTGCGGGCGGCGTGGCCCTGCTGGAAAATGTCCGCTTCCATCCCGGCGAGGAAAAGAACGACCTCGACTTCGCCCGGCAACTGGCCGCCCTCGGCGACCTCTATGTCAATGACGCCTTCTCCGCCGCCCACCGCGCCCACGCCTCGACCGAAGGCGTCGCCCACCTGCTGCCGTCCTATGCCGGCGAGTCGATGAAGCGCGAACTGAACGCGCTCGACGCCGCCCTCGGCAATCCGCAGCGCCCGACCCTCGGCATTGTCGGCGGCTCCAAGGTCTCGACCAAGCTCGATCTGCTGAAAAACCTGGTCGGCAAGCTCGACGCCCTGGCCATCGGCGGCGGCATGGCCAACACCTTCCTCTATGCGCAGGGCCACGATGTCGGCGGCTCTCTCTGCGAAAAAGACCTGAAGGACACCGCGCTCGACATTCTGAAAGAAGCCGAGGCCAGGGGCTGTAAAATCCTGCTGCCGCTCGACATCGTGGTGGCGCAGGAGTTCAAGGCCCACGCCCCCAACCGCACGCAGGACTTAGGCGCCCCGCTCAGCGCCGACGATAAAATTTTCGACGCTGGCCCGAAGACGGTCGAACAACTTACCGGGGTTATGGCCGCCTCGAAACCCCTGATCTGGAACGGCCCCTTAGGTGTGTTTGAATT
>DATMTF010000135.1:0-15041 GCA_035565015.1 Asticcacaulis sp.
TTCGCCTCGACGGCTCCGGCGGCGACCTTGACAGGCTCGATCTTGCCGACGGCGGTTCCGCGCGCGGGCTGTACGGTCTTTGTCTTTACGTCTGGCTTCTTCACCTGATCAAGGCCTATTCAATTGCGTCGCGCCGAAGGACTGCGACTCCCGAACAACAGAAATGAGGCTCGAAAACAGGTTTTCAAGCCTCATCGAAAAGATGGCAGGGGCAGAGGGACTCGAACCCACGACTTCCGGTTTTGGAGACCGGCGCTCTACCAGCTGAGCTATACCCCTGAAGAGCGTCAGGCTTCACCCCGACGCGCTGTGAGCCGATGCCTGTATCAGCGGTTCGCGCAAAGGGCAACAGGGTAAGGGAATTTTTTAGTGTACAAGCCGCAGCGCCAGCCAGGCCAGAACGCCGAGCAACGGCATTCCGCCCCACACCGCCAGCCGCAGCAGAAAGCCCGGCAGCCACAGGGCGGCGGCGCGCCCCGGCATGTGCAGGCTCAGGCGGTCCCACAACATCAGTTCGTCATGCGCATTGTCAAGCGCGCGCTTTTCCTGCGCCCACAGCCACGGGCGTGTGACCGTGTAGGTGCGGACCGCTTCGTAAAGCCCGGCGCGCCTCTGGGTCGCCACATCCAGCCGCACGCCGCCAAAATCCCAGTTGCGTTTTGCAAGCGGCCAGGACAGATCGCGCTTCGTCTCCACCTGCGTGGTCACCCGCCCTTGCCGGACATCGCCCATATCGTAGGGGAAACGACGCGCGCCTTCGGGTTCTCCGACCACATAGCCAAACGCCGATTCCGGGCTGAATACGACCCGTCCGCCGCTTGCATCAGTGATATGCCACGGATTGTCCGTCGTCACATGCGTGGTGATGATGATTTCGTTCAGCCTTCGGTCGTCCGTCATCTGCGGGATGGCGCACATATTCATGCCGTAGATATAGCTGAACAAAGCGCAGCGGTCCTCGACATAGGCGGTCAGGCTCTGATGACGCAGATCGCTGCGCACCGCGTCGGCGCGCGCGCCGCGATAGAAATAGTCGATCTCGATCAGCGTTTCCTCACCGGCCCTGTCCGGCAGATGGATGACTTCGCGCACCTCATAGTCAAGCTGAGGCGTCTTCTCCATCATGCGTTCCAGCCCGCCGCCTGGCTTTAAAATCAGGGCGTAGCCGAGATCGGTCTGAGCCAGATGCGCCAGATCGCCGCCCTGCGCGACGCTGATCGTGCCTTCGAACCAGTAGGCGCGGCCTTCGTGATAGCACATGGCGATGCAGTGATTGAAGGCGCCGAGCCGCGGCTGGGTATTGGCCAGATCGAAGCCGCGCCGTGTATCGACCAGAGCGGGCCAGGCTTCGACGTCCATCTTGGTCAGCATGGCGCAGATCAGCTTGGAGACGTCCTTGCAGTCGCCGATGCGGTCGGCGAAGATGTCGCGCAAAGACCGCGGTACGAAGCCGCCCTCGCCAAACGAGAAGGCGAAATAGCGGATATTCTCCTGAACCCAGCGCACGACGGCGACGATGCGATCCGCCGGAGCCTCGTGCTGCGCTTCGATATCGGCAATCACTTGCAAAAGGCTATCGGGATGGTCGTCATCGCCTCCGAACCCCGCGCGCATGACATCATTGACGCGCTGCCAGCTATCGACGGACGAAGCGAAGACGCCGCGCGCGGGCATGACCCAGCCCGGCATGTCGGTTTCATAGCCGCAGGCCGAAACGGGCGATGCGTCGAAGCGGATCTCGCTGTAACCGTCCGCCATCGTGTTGATTTGCGGCTGCGCGCCGCCAGCGGGAAAGGGCTGCACATAGATTTTGCGGTCGGGCGGCAGCAACAGGCGCGCATGGCGGCGATGCCAGTGGACCACGTTCTGCAAAGGGACGGGGATGGTGAACTCGCCCTGAAAGCATGCCGGATCGCCGCTCAGCGTCATCGCCATGTCGATGATATCGCCGACGCGCACGTCCGGCAGGGCGACGGTCAGGGTCCAGCGCCCGTCCAGCACCAGCCGCTCGAATTCGCGCTCGCGGCGCAGCACCAGAAAGCGGCTTTCCACATCGACTTCGATGGTCTCATCGCCACGCAGGATGCGAACATGATGGAGAGTCAGGTCGTCATGATACGGGTTGAACGGCACGCTGACATTGGCCAGTTCCTGCAGGGCCGACAGATTGACGATTTCTTCGATGGTGCGGTTATAGCGTTGCGGTCGGACATCCAGCCGCGCCTGGTCGTCCATCAGCCAGGTGTAGAAGCCCCACGGCGCCAGCGACGGATCGAACCTTCCCGGTCGAATGAAGGCCTGCGTCTGCACCCAGTCGGGCGCGGGCGCAAAGCGGATACGTCGCCTGACCTCTTCCTCGAACACCCCTGCCCCCTCGCCAAATGTCCGGCGGGCGCAGCGCCTGCCGGACATTTGGTTAACACAACCGCGTTCCACGCAAAAGAACGATTCCGCGTGAGGCGAACTGGCGACGCTTACTGGCCGATAATGACCTTGCCGGAGCCCATGATCGAGCGCGACACATTGCCGGTGACCGCATGGACGCGCACATCGCCGGAGCCGACGATATTGACCTCAAGATCGCGCACCGTTCCGCCGTGGCGCACATCGCCGGAACCGGCGATATTGACCTCCAGCTTAGGCGACTGGCCGGAATCGATCTTCACATTGCCCGAACCGCCGATATTGACCTCGACCGGCCCGTCAACGCTGGTCAGCGAAATATCGCCATTGCCGCCGATATTGGCCTCAAGCGACTGCGCCGTCCCGCCATAGAAATTGCCGGAGCCGCCGATATTGACTTCGGCGTCGCCCATCTTCCCCGCAGTGACGTCGCCCGAACCGCCGATGCTGATCTCGGCCTTGCCGGAGACGTCGCCGACCGTCCATTTGCCGCAGCCGCCTTCGCCGAGGTCGAGCGACTGGCTGGCGCGCACCTCGCCCCAGGTCGCGCCGCCCGCAGACACCTTGGCGTCCATGGGGGTGCGGATGTAGATGGTCGGCAGGTCGGCCATCGCCACAAAGCCCAGCCCCGGCACATTGGCGCCGTCCGCCTTGCAGTTGACGCCGTGATTGCCGAGCTTGCCATCGGCCACCAGACGCGAACCTTCGGTGTGGACCATGATGACCGGAATCTTGGCCTTGCCGTAAACGACGCGCAGATCGACATCAGGGCGGTTTTCCGGAATCACCACGACTCGCGCGGCGATGTTTTTGAGGCTGACCTCGGTGTGGGCCTGCGCCGCGCCTGCGCCGGAGACGGCGGCGATGGCGGCGGCGGCGATGAAGAGAGTCTTGGACATGAGATAATCCCCGCAGAAGTTATGGCCGGATTGTGGCCGCCCCAGCCCCGTCGGGCAACTTAATTGCGTGTCATGAAGCGTTTGTAATCTCAACGCTTTAATCTGGAGGACGACCTTAATCTCCATTAACCATTTTGCGGCAAGGTTTCGCCATGCACAAGATGAGTCGCCCCCTGTCCATAAGTCTGAATCTGAGTTGCGCTCTGGTCTTCGCCTTGAGCCTGAACGCCTGCGCGAAAAAGCATGACGCGCATGACGCGGCGGGCGGGCATGTCGATTCCGGTCCGGTGGCGAAATGGACCTATGACGGCGACACCGGACCCGATCACTGGGCGTCGTTAGGCGGCGGCTCCAGCGTCTGCGGCACAGGCCAGCGCCAGTCGCCGGTCGATATTTCCGGCCAGGTCAAGAGCCAGACCGGCAAGGTAAGGCTCAACTACAACTCCGCCTCCGCCACCATCCAAAACACCGGCAAGACGGTGCGCATCGTCCCGCAAAACGGCGGCGGCCTTGTGCTGGACGGCGATCAGTACGATCTGAAGGCCATCGAATTCCATTCGCCGAGCGAACACGCGATCAACGGCCATCATTCGACGCTGGAGAGCCAGTTCATCCACGAAGACAAGCAGGGCCATAAGGTGATCGTGGCCGTGCTGTACGATATCGGCGTCGCCGATCCGATGCTGGCCTCGCTGTGGACCTATCTGCCCAGCGATCCGGGCCAGCCTGTGCCGATGTCGGATCTGCTGATCAATGCGCAGGACTTACTGCCCGGCACTGAGGATTTCTATGTCTATGCCGGTTCGCTGACGACCCCGCCCTGCACCGAAGGCGTGACCTGGATGATCTATTCCTCGCCGCTCAGCATTTCAGCGGAGCAGGCCGACGCCTTTTCACGCCTGATCGGTCCCAATGCGCGCCCCATCCAGCCGCAGCACGACCGCAGCTACTTCCATCTGACGGGCTATTAGGCGGCTGTCGCCGGTTTGCCCAGAGCGCGTATCTGCCGGTACGCGGCGATCGGCGCGGCCATCAGAATGCTGGCGGTCAGCGGCGACATGACGCCGCCGGTCAGAAAGAGATAGAGAATTACGGACGGATGACCGAGCGCCGCCAGAGTACTCATATCGAGCCCGTCCGCGCCCTTGGCCGAGGTCATGCCGCTGGCCAGCACCAAGGCGCCATCGACGACCTGCATGCACAGGAACATCACCACCAGGGCAAGGCCGAAAGCGGTGGCGTAGCCGACAAGCAGTGACCAGAACCTGTCGCGGGTCAAATCGAAACTGCCCCAGATGTTCAGGCGCGCCTCATCAAAGGTCTGGGCGGCGTTGAGCGACAGGCGCAGGCTCAGCCAGCCCGCAAAGCCAAGGCCCAGCACCGATGCCAGCGCCGACAGCCCTTCGCCTGCCGCGCCCGGCAGGGCCTGAACGCTGGCCTCGCCCAGAATGACGAAACCGGCCATGGCGATGACGCGCACGAACAGCATGACGATTTCAACCGCGATCAGAAGGACTTCATGCTTGCCGAAGCGCAGAAAGCCAAAGCGCTCGTCAGACTCGCCCTCGACGGCGCGGCAGATCGCCGCCGTCATGACGGCGGAGGTCAGAATATAGACGGGCATGCCCGCTGCGAGCGCAGGCGCAATTTCCGTCATCAGCGCGATTGTGGTCTGCGGGTCAGGCGACTGAGCGGCGACATGCGACAATTCCGACAGCGCCGGCCCCGCCATCACGGTCGTTATGACGGCGATAAGGCTGTTGCCGATCAGGGTGAGCAGCCCCCAGAACAGGATCAGCTTCGGTCTTTGCCGGATCAGGCGAAATCCCTCGAAAGCGAAGTCCAGCGACAGGTTCATGCGTGTGGTCAAATCCCGGCCCCGAATTCACGGCCCTCAGCGCCGTCTTGTTGCGGATTCGACTATTTAGCCTGTCCCAGACGCATCTGCCTATAGGCCGATGCGAAAAAACCGACGGACAACGGCAGGATCACTAAAGCGGTCACTCCGACATAAAGACCATAGTTGAGAAAAATCGCATCGCCATCGTCCTGTGGGATTTTCAGCCCGATCAGCACACTCAGTGGATATGGCAGCAACAGCAACAACACGCCGACCATAAGTTTAAGACCATTGCCCTCCCCCAGAGCCAGCGCATTGAGGGTGACGAGACGGCGTTCGGCGATCGTGGCGGCGAACATCAAGGACAGGCGCGCTGTAAGTAGAAACAGAGCCAATACAGCCAAAACAGCATAGACGATGAACAGCCAGTCCAGCCCCGTCGCCCGCGAAAATATCGCCATAACCCCCGAAACCGTGTCACGATAGCCATCGCCCAAAGGCGACAGATTGAACGCGATAATGAAGATCAGGATGAATGTAGCTGCTATAGCTATTAGAAAGATCATCATAATGATCAGCGCCGCCAGAATGCGCACTTCCGGCGCACCAAATTGAACACCGCCTAAGCCAAGTCCTTCGACACGGGCGGCCTTGCGGAATATCGCCAGACGATAAAGCGCGCCTAACGCCATCAGTTTCACGACCAAACCCAGCGCCTGTGCGACGATGTTTATCCACGGCGCCCATATTCCGAAAGCGGCATGCCAGATAAGAAATGGAACCAGCAAGCCTACGGTCAAAAGCATCAGAAGGACAAGCCACGCGCCGGACCACGCCGTCGGTAAAAATCCGACCGCCTCGATCAGCGCCTTTTTGAGCGAAAACGCCGCCTTGTGCCCCATCTGTCTCCCCGCACGCCCGATTTGCGCCTCTATAACACCCTTACCGCCTGTTTGAGACAAATCCCTTCGCCTGAGAAGCTTATTCGTTAACACGGGATATTTTACGCGCGCGAACGGCAAACGGGCCACATCCAGGCAGCCTGCATCTTCACAGCGCCTTTGGCATGATGTACAGCCCGCGCATGTCAAACTCCCCTTCTCCCGTTCATGTTATCGGCGGCGGCCTGGCTGGTTCCGAAGCCTGCTGGCAGATCGCTTCCGCCGGTGTTCCCGTCGTCCTGCACGAAATGCGCGGCGCGATCCGCGACGGCGCGGCTATCAAAACCGACGCGCACCAGACCGAGGATTTCGCCGAACTGGTCTGCTCCAACTCGTTCCGTTCCGACGACTGGGAGTATAATGCAGTCGGCCTGCTGCATGCCGAAATGCGGCGCGCGGGGTCACTGATCCTGAAGTGCGGCGATGCGCATCAGGTGCCGGCGGGCGGCGCCCTGGCCGTGGACCGCGACGGCTTTGCGCAGGCCGTGACCGAGACCCTGTCGCAGCATCCCCTGATCGCAGTCGTGCGCGAGGAGGTCACGCGCCTTGATGACAAGCCGTGGGAAAACGTCGTCTGCGCCACCGGCCCCCTGACCTCCGAGGCCCTGTCGCGCTTCGTGCTGGACGTCAGCGGCGAAGGCCAGTTGAGCTTCTTCGACGCCATCGCGCCGATCATCCATTACGACTCCATCGACATGTCGAAGGCGTGGAAACAGTCGCGCTACGACAAGGAAGGCCCCGGCGGCGATGCCGCGGCCTATATCAACTGCCCGATGGACAAGGACCAGTACGAGGCCTTTATCGACGCCCTGCTGAACGGCCCCAAGGCCGAGTTCAAGGACTGGGAGCATGTCCCCTATTTCGACGGCTGCCTGCCGATCGAGGTCATGGCCGAACGCGGTCGCGAAACCCTTCGTTACGGCCCGATGAAGCCGGTCGGCCTGACCAACCCGCACAATCCAACGGTGAAGCCCCACGCGATCATTCAGTTGCGTCAGGACAACGCCCTGGGCACGCTCTACAATATGGTCGGCTTCCAGACCAAGCTGAAACACGGCGCGCAGGCCGACATCTTCCGTATGATTCCGGGACTGGAAAACGCCCAGTTCGCGCGCCTTGGCGGCCTGCACCGCAACACCTTCATCCAGTCGCCGAAAATCCTCGACCGGAGTCTGAGATTAAAAGCGCTTTATCCTGAAAAATCCGTGCGTTTCGCCGGACAGATCACGGGCGTTGAAGGCTATGTCGAAAGCGCCGCCATTGGTCTTTTGGCCGGGCGTTTCGCCGCCGCGCAGGCTCTGGGGCGCGCCTTGCCGGAACCGCCGGAGACGACGGCGCTCGGCGCCTTGCTGAACCATATCACCATCGGCCATCTGGAAGGCGGCGCTTTTCAACCCATGAACATCAATTACGGTCTGCTGCCGCCGATGGAGGCGCCGAAACATAGCGTCGATGGCAAGAAGATCCCGGTCAAGGATCGCGGTCGCGCCAAGAAACGCCTGATGAGCTTGCGCGCCTTGCACGATTTCGACGCCTGGCTCAATATCGCCTGAATATCTGTATAAACGACCGCCATGCGCCGCATCCTGCCCTTCGTCCTCGCCGCCCTGCTGACCTTAAGCGCCTGCGCCAGCGAAACCACGGTCAAGACCGTCTATGTGCCGGTCGAGGCGCCGGTGACGCCATCGTCGCTGACGCCGCAGCCGATTATGCTGTTCAACCAGACCAAGCAGGGACGAAAGCTGTTCACGCTCGATGCGGAATTTCCCTATTGCGATCCGGTGACCGGCTGGGTGATCGTGGTGCCGAAATGGTATGTGACCGACTTCGCCTCGGTGCCGTGGTACGGTCAGGGCCTGATCGACCCGCAGGGCCCGACGGCGCGCGCCGCCATCGTGCATGACTGGCTCTACACCATCGGCGAACCGGGCAAGCGCGAGGTCGCCGACGCCATCTTCTACCGCGCCATGCTCAAATACGGCGTATCGGACCTGTCGGCGCGCATCGCCTATAACGCCGTGCGCACCGGCGGCGACGCCGGCTATGGCCTGGCCTCGGACTGGGCTTTCATCGACCCGACGCGGCAGGACGTGCGCCAGCCGCCGCCCTTCGCCAAGCCGAGAACCGGCGCGGTGCGTATTCTGCCCGGCTGCAAGGGGTTCGATCAGCTTATCAATAGCGGCTGGCGCGCCTATCCCGACAAGCCCGTGCAGATCGCCGTGCCGCAGCCGACTGTGGTGACCGAAACGCCGCTCGACAAGCTGACCCAGAGCCTGCCATGGGAAAAGAAGAAGAATTAAAAAGGCCTGCCCCTAAAGATCGCCCGTCAACGATAGCGTAGCGTGAAATCCACCCTGAACATCTGTGTAATCTGTGGATTTCCCCTCTTACATACGTCTGCGCGCCGCCAGACGAAGATATTTTATCCACAGATGACACAGATGTTCAGGACAACCCCACACTACCGCTAACGACAGAGTTCCGCCTTCAATTCATACCCGACCTGTAACGGACGACTAGATTAAAGCCTGCCGCTAAGAAACGCCGTCAACATCTTGATACGCTTCATTAAAGGCCCTATTGGCTGTCCTCGCCATAAGGCCAGCGCCGTCACGGCCGGTAAAGCCAGCGACATCAGCGAAATTGGTAATTTCCGGGCGGCGGATATGGCTTCGCGCCGCAGATGCGCCAGTTCGGCTTCGCCGCCATCGCTTAAACCACGGCGCGCCTTCAGCTCCGCCAGACCGTAAAGCCGCGCGACGTGAATCAGCGACGACGCCTCCGCGTCAGGATCAATCCTCTGCGCCGCCAGCCGCGCCACAATGACCTCGCCGCGATCCACAATCTCTAGCGCCGTCCCTGTCGTCAAAGCGCCCTTGTCGAGCAGCGGCATCTGGCCTTCGATCAGGTCATAAAAGGCGCGCGGCGCAAGCCCATGTTCGAGGATCAGCGCCTTGATCGACACGGTGAGCGGGTGATAGCGCACAGGCCGCCCCTGATCGATCTCCTCGATCGCCTCCCACCACCAGCGCAGGCGAATTTCGCCCATCAGCGGCTCGGTGACCCGCGCCGGTATGGCGCGCAGGGTTTCCAAAAAGGCAAACAGATCAAGCACGTCCGCGCGCGCCTTTTCATCGGGAATGAAGGCGCAGGCGAGGATCATATCCTCTTTGGCGGGAATAGAATCAGACACGATGGCGCAACCGGTAAAACAAATCCGGCGCAACCTAATGGATTGCGCCGGAGATAGAAACGACTTCGCCGAAAAATCAGTCTTGCGGCTTGAGCTTGCGGTTGAAAAAGTCGAGATCGAGCAGGAAGCGTTGCATATTACGCTCATTACCCTTCAAACCATGGCGCTCGCCCGGATAGAGCATCAGCTCGAACGGCACGCCCTTCTTCTGCAGGGCCAGCATGACGCGCGTCGAGTTGGCGAACTGCACATTGTCGTCGGCCATGCCCTGCATCAGCAACAGAGAACCCGGCTTGAGATTGTCGATGCGGTTCAGCACATCCGACCTGGCGTAGCCTTCTGGATTGTCATGCGGCGTGGACATGTAGCGCTCGGTATAGGCGGTGTCATAAAGCGCCCATTGCGTCGGCGGCGCGCCCGCACGACCGGCGGCGAAGGGCGTGTCCTTAGCCGTCAGCGACATCAAGGTCACGAAACCGCCCTGCGACCAGCCCTCGATGCCGATGTGCGCGGCGTCGACATAAGGCAGGGTTTGCAGCCACTTGGCGCCCATGATCTGATCGTCGATGTCCGGGCCGCCGAACTGCTTGTAGATGCTGCGCGTGAATTTGACGCTGCGCCCCGGCGTGCCGCGATTATCGAGCGAGAAGACGATATAGCCCGCCTCCTGCAACAGGCGCAGCTCCGGCTTCACCCAGGTCTTGGTCACGGTCTTAGCGGCCGGGCCGCCATAGATGGAAACGATCACCGGATATTTTTTCGTCGGATCGAAGCCCTTGGGCTTGAGCATGAAGTATTCGAGCTTCTCGCCGTCCGCCGCCGTCAGTTCGCCGAACTCCGGCGCGCTGTATTCGTGCTTATACGGGTAATAGGGATGCGAGGCGTCGAGCCTGTTTTCCTCGATCCAGCGCAGACGCTTGCCGTTACCGTCATAGAGCGCGGTCTGCGGCGGTGTCTGCGGATCGGAATAGGCGCCGATGAACGCCTTGCCGCCGCCCGACACGGAGGCGCTCCACCATCCGCCCGCAGGGGTCAGGGCGACGGGCTCGCCCGGATGCTTGTAATTGACCTTGTAAAGGCGATGCTCGGTCGGCGTGTCTTTGCAGGCCGTGAACCAGATATCGCCGGTCTTTTCGTTGACATCCTCCAGCGCATCCACCGGCCAGTCGCCGTGCGTGATCTGACGGATCAGCTTGCCATCTGAGCCATAGAGATAAAAATGCTTGTCGCCGTCGCGCTCGGACGGCCAGATGAAGCCGCCATCGGACAACAGGCGGAAATCGTCATAAACTTCGACCCAGGTCGGCGAGGTTTCGCTAAGCACGAGGCTCGACTTACCCGTCATCGGATCGACGCGCAGCAGATCCATGGTCTTCTGATCGCGGCTTAAGCGCTGCACATAGAGCGCCTTACCGTCCTTCGACCAGTTGACGCGGGCCAGATAGATGTCGGGATTGTCGCCCAGATCGACCTTGACCGGCTCATCCTGTCCCAGGGTCTTGATGTACAGTTCGACGACCGCATTAGGCGTGCCGGCGAACGGGTAGCGCTGGTCTGCTGTGGTCACGCCGTCACCGCCGATCTCGACACGCTCGGCGATTTTCACGCCGCTTTCGTTGGATTTCTCATAGGCGATCTGTTTTGCGGTCGGGCTCCACCAGTAGCCGGTGTAGCGGCTCAGCTCTTCCTGAGCGATAAATTCCGCCGTGGCGTAGGAGATGGCGCCCTCGCCCTTGGGCGTCACCTGCGTTTCAGCGCCGCTGGCCAGATCGCGGACATAGAGGGTTTGATCACGCACATAGGAGGCCGATTTGCCGTCCGGCGACAGCTTGGCGTCCACCTCATCGCCCGGCGTGTCGGTGAGGCGCTTCACGGCCCTGGTCGCGCGATCGATCATATAGATGTCGCCGTCGAGCGGCACGAGAATGGATTTGGAATCGTCCGACCAGTCATAGGCCACGACGCCGCGCGCCGAGACCCGCATACGCTCACGCCGCGCCTTTTCGGCTTCGGACAGAGCCTTGTCGGGCGAGGACAGGCTGTCGGCGTCGATCAGGCGATAGGGCTCGCCGCCCTTGACCGGCACGGCCCACAGATCCTGAATATGGGCATTGTCTTCTTTAGGTTTGAGATAGGTCAGAAGCTCGCCATCGGGCGACAGCTTGACGCCGACCGCCTTGGGACCGCTTAAGTCAGGATCGGCGAAGACGCGCTGCGGCGTCAGGGGCATGGCCTCGGCGGGCGCGTTTGCGGCGGCGGGCGCTTGGGCCATTGCGACTCCGGTCATCATGGTGGTGGAAAGAAGAAAAGCGCCGAAAACGACGGCGGAGGCGCGCCTGATGGACATGAACAGCTCCCGATTAAGACGCGCGACGCTAGAACGCACAGGAGAAGCCGTCAAGGCGGTTGCAAGCGCAACCAAGGATCAGTCCCAGCCGTTTGTTTTCAAGGGCCTAAGTTCCGATTCAAGACCCGCTTCTATGAGCCAGCGCCGCGCGGCATCATACCGATCCTGCGGCACAAGTATGCGCTTCGGAAACATGCCGATCGAGCCTTCGGCGGAGCTGACGGCCTGATCGGCGACGAAATAGGATATGTCCGCCTCCTTCAACAACGACTCCACGAAGGAGATCAGGGCCGGGTTGTTGGTGCGGATCAGGTCTTTCATAACCGGCAGAATGATGCCGTGCGCGGGTAAAGATCAAGAGCGTTGACCACGAAAGACACGAAATGCACGAAAGAGAAGTGAACCGCCCCGGGTTTTCCGGAGGCTCCCAACTCTGAGAGAGTGGAGCTATGACAAACCAACGGAAGTTACCTCGTTTTTCGTCTGAAGTTCGAGCGCGTGCGGTACGCATGGTTTTGGAACATGAGAGCGATTACGGGTCTCAATGGCAGGCGATTTGCGCGATAGCGCCGAAGATCGGCTGCGCGAACGAGACCTTGCGAGCCTGGCTTCGGCAGTCCGAAGGCAAGCCGCTTGCTCCGGTCACGGGCGTCATGGCGACGACTGGTGATGAGCAGGCTCGGATCAAGGCGCTTGAGCAGGAAGTCCGGGAACTGCGTCAGGCCAATGAGATTCTGCGCAAGGCGTCGGCTTATTTTGCCCGGGCGGAGCTCGACCGCCCGTTCAAGTCATGATCGCGTTCATCGACGATCATCGCCAGGTCTATGGGGTCGAGCCGATTTGCCGGATGCTGGCGATCGCCCCATCGACCTGCTATGCCCACCTTGCCCGCCGCGACGACCCTGCCAAGCGCTCGCCCCGAGAAGTGCGTGACGAGGTGTTGCGTGATCATATTCATCGCATATGGCGGGAGAACTTCGAAGTCTATAGCGCCCGCAAGGTCTGGCGGCAGTTGGGCCGGGAAGGTATCGAGGTCGCACGCTGTACGGTCGAGCGCCTGATGCGGCGGATGGGCCTGAAAGGGGCTTTGCGAGGAAAGACGATCCGCACGACAGTGCGCGATCCGAACCTTCCGTGTCCAAAGGATCACGTCAGACGCAACTTCCATGCGGACCAGCCCAACACACTGTGGGTTTCGGACTTCACCTACGTTTCGACGGCTACGGGTTTCGTCTATGTTGCTTTCATCGTCGATGTTTTTGCCCGGTACATCGTCGGTTGGAAGGTGTCGCGCTCGCTCAAGACCGACTTCGTCCTGGACGCCTTGGAGCAAGCGTTAAATGACCGCCAGCCACAACATCGCAGCCGGCTGATCCACCACTCCGACCGCGGCGTCCAATATGTTTCGCTCCGCTATACCAATCGCCTGCTTGAGGCCGGCATCGAAGCTTCGGTCGGCACGGTCGGCGACTCCTACGACAACGCCTTGGCCGAGACCATTAACGGCCTCTACAAGGCTGAACTGATCCACCGCAAAGCCCCTTGGCGAGGCTTGTCAGACGTCGAGTTGGCAACGCTGCAATGGGTTGACTGGTTCAACAAACGCCGCATCCATGAGAGCATCGGCTACATCCCACCGGCTGAAGCCGAAGCCAGGTACTATGCAAACCCCAGCGAGCGCGCCAAAGTGGCGTGACTCAAGAAACCCAGCCTCCGGAAAACCCGCGGCGGTTCAACGCCTCTGGATATATGCGTCTCGTGCGGCTATATTGGCGGGATGACGACAGATTCCGATTTTATGACCCGTTCCGACACGATCCGCATCCATACGGACGAGGATTTCGAGGGCATGCGCAAGGCGGGCCGGATTGCGGCGGATTGCCTCGACATGCTGATCCCGCATGTGCAGCCGGGGGTGGCGACGCAAGCGCTCGACGAGCTGGCGCGTGAATTCATTTTCGACCACGGCGCCCTGCCCGCCTGCGTCTTCTATCGCGGTTATCAGAACACGGTGTGCATCTCGCCCAACCATGTGGTCTGTCACGGCATTCCGTCCGAAAAGACGTTGCGCGACGGGGATATCATCAATATCGACGTCACCTGTGTAGCCGATGGCTGGCACGGCGACACCTCGCGCATGTACGAGGTCGGTCAGGTCGCGCCCAAGGCGAAGCGCCTGATCGACGTGACCTATGAGGCGATGCGTCTCGGCCTCGAACAGATCAGGCCGGGCAACACGTTCGGCGACATCGCCGCCGCCATTCAGCGCTATGCGGAGGCGCAGCGCTGTTCGGTGGTGCGCGACTTCTGCGGCCACGGCGTCGGGCGCGTGTTCCACGATACGCCGAATGTGCTGCATTTCGGCAAGGCGGGGACCGGACCTGTGCTGCAAAAGGGCATGTTCTTCACGGTCGAGCCGATGATCAATCTGGGCCGCTATGAGGTCAAGGTGCTGAACGACGGCTGGACCGCCGTGACGCGCGACAAGACTCTGAGCGCGCAGTGCGAGCACAGTTGCGGCGTCACCGATGACGGGGTCGAGCTGTTCACCGCCTCGCGCACGGGGCAGTTCCGGCCTGAGCCCGTCGCGGTATAGGCGCCGAAGCGAGGAAGCGTTCGGGGGACGAATGGGGGCGGATACGGAAAGCGACATCTTGCTTCCCCAGCATGGCGGGCATCGCCAGAGGCTGCGCGACCGCGTGCGCAAGGGCGGCGCATCCGCCCTGCCCGATTATGAGTTACTGGAGCTGTTTCTGTTCCGCTCGATCCCGCAGCGGGATGTGAAGCCGCTGGCCAAGGCCTTGCTGGCGCGGTTCGGGTCTTTGCCCGCCGCTTTGTCGGCGCCGCTGGAGGATATGTTGCAGGTGTCGGCGCGCGACAACCACGGCAAGGCGCTCAAGATGACGGCGGATATTGCGCTCGATCTGTCGCTGATGTTCGAGGCGACGCGGCGTCTGGTCGCCGATCCGCTCCGGCGCTCCACAGTGATCGCCTCATGGTCGGCGCTGATCGCCTATCTGAAAGTCACTCTGGCGCACGAGCCGCGCGAGCAGTTCCGCGTTCTGTTTCTCGACAAGAAGCACCAGTTGATCGCCGACGAGGTGATGAATTACGGCACGGTCGATCACGCCCCGGCCTATCCGCGCGAGATCATGCGCCGGGCGCTGGAGCTGTCGGCCAGCCATATTATTCTGGTGCATAACCACCCCAGCGGCGATCCGATGCCGAGCCAGGGCGATATCGACATGACGAAACAGATCGTCGCGGCGGGCCGACCGCTCAAGATCGGCGTCCATGACCATCTGATCGTCGGTCGCGAAGGCGTGGCCTCGCTCAAGCAGATCGGGGCAATGTAGGGGACTTGAACCGCCGCGGGTTTTCCGGAGGCTGGGTTTCTTGAGTCACGCCACTTTGGCGC
>DATMTF010000136.1:0-3468 GCA_035565015.1 Asticcacaulis sp.
GGGCTTCTGGTCTTCGACCGCGCTACCCCTGAGGTGGGTATTCCCTCGATCATAGCCTCCGAGACGCTGGCGCAGGCGCTGGAGGCCGTCCTCGCCATTCCGACGAGGCTGACGGCCCGGGCGCGGATATTCCGCTCTGCGGGGCTTAATTCGGCGTTTTCGCCGCAAACGGGGGTTAGGCCCAGCGCATCGACCCGTCTGGCCTTCCTGAAGACGACCGCACTGGTGCAATTCCAGCCCAAGGCCTGGGCGGGTTCCGGGGCCGAGGTCGGCCTCTATAGCGGCTACCGGGTGGCCCGGATGGACTTGAAGCCTGGTTACGATCATCCGTCCTGTCTGGTCGAATCCGCCGCCATGGGCACGGTGCCGCCCCCCGCGCCGATCTATCAGCCTCGCCTGCCGCCAAGCGTCATCAAGGGCGGCCTGTCCGACGCCCAGATGGAAACGGTCATCTATGCCGGCCAGGCGCACAGCGACATTCTGCCCGGCTGGTGGGCGCTGGGCGAGAACCAGGCGACCTACGGCGCGGTGAAAGCTGGGGCGGATGGCGCGTTCCAGCTGCGCAAGGGCTACTTCCTGGGCGACGGCACAGGCGTTGGCAAGGGGCGACAGATTTCGGCGATCATCGCCGACAACGTCGCCAACGGTCGCATGAAAGCCTTGTGGGTCTCCAAGAACGACGAATTGCTGGAAGACGCGCGCCGCGACTGGGTGGCCATCGGCGGGGCGCCTTCGGATCTTATCAGCCAGAACAGCTACAAGCTTGGGCAGTCGATCCGCGCCGACAAGGGCATTCTGTTCACGACTTACGCCACCTTGCGCGTCGCGGCCCGTGGCGAGAAGACATCGCGGCTGGAACAGCTGGTCGACTGGCTGGGCGGAGATTTCGACGGTGCGCTGATCTTCGATGAGGCCCACGAAATGGCCAATGCCGCCGGAGGCAAGTCAAGCCGCGGCGCCAAGAAGCCCTCCCAACAGGGCCTCGCCGGACTTCTGCTGCAATATCGGCTCCCGAACGCCCGCGTGGTCTACGTCTCGGCTACCGGCGCCACCACGCCGGAAAACTTGGGCTACGCCTGCCGGTTGGGTCTGTGGGGCTCGGCCGAGGCGCCCTTCATGACCCGAGAGGAGTTCCTGAAGGCGGCGGACGACGGCGGCGTCGCGGTCATGGAGCTGATCGCGCGCGAACTGAAGGCTCAAGGCCTCTACACCGCGCGCATGCTCTCCTTTGACGGCCTGACCGTCGCCCCGCTGATGCATGAACTTTCGGCGTCGAACATCGAAATCTGGGATGCCTGGGCCGACGCCTTCGAGATCATCCATCGCAATCTCGACCAGGCCCTGGAAGCCATCGGCGTCGTCACCGATGGAAAAACCAATTCCGGCCAGGCCAAGTCCGTCGCCAAGTCCGCCTTTGCCTCGACCTGCCAGCGCTTCTTCAACGCCCTTTTGTGCGGGTTCAAGGCGCCCACTCTGATTCGCGCCATCGAGGAAGATGTGGCAGGCGGCTTTGCCTGCGTCGTTCAGCTGGTCAGCACCAACCAGGCCGTTATGGACCGCCGCCTTGATGCCGTGTCCCCGTCAGAATGGAACGACCTGCATATCGACCTGACGCCCCGCGACACCGTGACCGAATATTTAGAGCACGCCTTCCCAACGACCTGCATGGTCATGGAAACCGACGATAACGGCAACGAGATAGCGGTTCCGTTGAAGGACAAGGATGGCAACGCCGTCCATTCCCAGGAGGCATTGGCCTTGCGCGCCGAGCTTATGCTCAACCTGGCGACGCTCCCCGGTGTTCCGGGTGTCCTCGACAGCCTCATCCACCATTTCGGCGCGGACCGGATCGCAGAAATCACCGGACGTAATCGGCGCGTGGTCCTGAAGGACGATCGGATGGTGCTGGAGCGCAGGTCCGCGTCGGCGGCCAAGACCGAAACCGACGACTTCATGGGCGGCCGCAAGGATATTCTGGTCTTCAGCCAGGCCGGCGGTACGGGACGAAGCTATCATGCCGATCGCGCCTGCGGCAACCACAAGCCTCGCCGCCATTACCTGGTCGAAGCGGGCTGGCGGGCGGACAACGCCATCCAGGGCATTGGCCGCACGCATCGGTCGAACCAGGTCTCGGCGCCGTGCTTCCGTCCGGTGACCACCAACATCAAGGGGGAAAAGCGCTTCCTGTCGACCATCGCCCGCCGCCTCGATAGCCTGGGGGCGTTGACCAAGGGCGAACGCCGCAGCGCCGGTAACGGCTTGTTCAAGCCGGAGGATAATCTGGAAAACGAATATGCGCGCCGCGCCCTGCACGCCTTCTACGCGTCGATGTATCAGGGCAAGATTCCGTGCATGGGCATCGAAGAGTTCGAACGCAAAACCGCCCTCAAGCTGCGGGACGGGGAGGGCGGACTCGTGCCGTCGGAATCCTTGCCGCCCCTGCATACCTTCCTCAATCGGCTGCTGGCGCTGCGTATCGCCGACCAGAACGCCCTGTTCGACGAGTTCGAGACCCGTATCCGCGCCATCGTCGAACGCGCCGAGGCGGTCGGCCAGCTCGACAAAGGGGTGGAGGACGTCGTGCCGGACCAGGTCGAACTGGTCACCGACACAGTTATCCGCACCGATCCGACAGGCGCCGAAACCCGGTTGTTGAAGTTCGCCGTCAAGGAACGCAGGGCGATCAAGCAACCGGAGGATTTCCAGTATATCTTCGACAACTGGCCTCTGACGGCTTACGGTTTTGTCTACAACGCCAAGAGCCAGCGCACGGCGCTCCTTGAGCGCGGCGTAACCACGACCGGCGAAGACGACAGTCTGGTCAAGGCCGTCCGCCTGCATCGACCCACCAAGGCGGAACTGATGCTGGAGACCCAGTTCGAGGAAAGCCACTGGCAGGACATCGCGGAAGACGAATGGCGCCGTTTGTGGCTTGCCGAAGTGGAAGGGCTCGACCCGTTCGTCCACTCGGAGCTGAACCTGGTCACCGGTTTGCTGCTGCCGATCTGGAAAAGCCTGCCCGACCGGGCCTGCCGCGTCAAACGCCTGCGGGCGCCGGACGGAAAGACCTGGCTCGGCCGCGTCTTGTCGGAGCCGGAAGCGATGCGCCTTTTGCAGCAACTGGGCGTGTCCGACGTGCAGAAGGAGATTGCAGATCCGACGGCTGCCCGTGACCTCGTGATGAAGAAAGTCGGATTCATCAGGCTCGCACGAGGCATGCGCCTGACAAGGTCCAAGGTCATGGATCGTCACCGCCTCGAGATTGCTCAGGCCGGCTCCGAAATCCGCCGCTTGAAGGAACTTGGCTGTTTCGTCGAGGTGATCAATCACTCGGCCCGCGTCTTCGTGCCTGTCGACGACGTGAGCGTCATGGGGGCGGTTCTGAAGGCTTACCCGGCGCAAGAGCTGGTACTTGCGCAATAGGCCTGGTTGCTCCTGGGGCGGACAGGGGCGTCTCCCAGGTCAGGT
>DATMTF010000137.1:0-8691 GCA_035565015.1 Asticcacaulis sp.
AAAGACATAAGGGTGTGCGGGAAATATCTGGCCGCGTGTTGCTGTTGCGTAGCGGAATTGTATAACATGTCTGACGAATGTTCAGCATGGGAGACGACTATGATCACAAAAACGACCCTGATCTGGCTGGCGGTTGGCGCGGGCGCTTTGTTGGGCCTGATGTGCGCCCCGGCGCAGGCGCGCAATGACGACCGGCAGTACGAGGTGCAGATTCACCGCACCACGCCGGACGGTCAGACGCATGACGCCACCACCTATATCTGCATGGGCCCCAAACAGTTCGCCAAGCCGGCCAAACGTCTGACCGGACCGCGCTGTCAGGGGCAGGCCTTCACCCTGACCGACGATGCGCTGAGCTGGACCGCCGCCTGTGACGCCGCCAAGGGACAGGGGCAATGGCGCTTCAGCCACGGCGGCAAGACGTTCGAGGGGCAGTCGGTGATCGACACGCCGCAGGGCCGCACCACCACCAAGGTCGAGGGCGACGCCTTTGGCAGTTGCGATCTGTAACCCTGCTCCGAATGACTTGACTTGTTGCTTGAGTCGCGGCCCGATGCGCGCCGCAGAATGGAGGCGCGCATGAGCGGGATCAGGCTTGAGGACGGCTGGAAGACGTTGCTGGAGGGCGAGTTCGCCAAGCCCTACATGGCGCAGCTCCGGGCCTTCCTGCTGGCCGAGAAGGAGGCTGGCAAGCGCGTCTTCCCCAAAGGCGCCGACTATTTCCGCGCGCTCGACCTGACGCCGCCCGATAAGGTGCGGGTGGTGATTCTGGGGCAGGATCCCTATCACGGCGAGGGGCAGGCGCATGGTCTTTCCTTTTCGGTGCGGCCCGGCGTGCGCGTTCCGCCTTCGCTGGTCAATATCTATAAGGAGTTGCAAGGCGATCTGGGCATAGCGCCCGCGCGGCACGGTTTTCTTGAACACTGGGCTAAGCAGGGCGTGCTGCTGCTCAATGCGGTGCTGACGGTGCAGATGGGCATGGCCGCTTCGCATCAGGGCAAGGGCTGGGAGCTGTTCACCGATGCGGTGATCCGCGCGGTCAACGATCTGCCGCAGCCGGTGGTCTTCATCCTGTGGGGCGCCTATGCGCAGAAGAAGGCGGCCTTTGTCGATACGACGCGGCATCTGGTGATCAAAAGCCCACACCCGTCGCCGCTCTCGGCGCATAACGGCTTTTTCGGTACGAAGCCGTTTTCGCGCGCCAATGATTTCCTTGTCTCAAAAGGCTATGCGCCGATCGACTGGCGGTTGCCCGATGCGACGCAGAATAGCCCGAATCCGGGAGCGGTAAGCTGACCCTTTCGCATTTCCTCCTTATTTCTGCGTTACTATGCTGCCATTCAGGCTGGCGGCGACAGGATGAGGTGAGAGCATGAAAGCCTGTGCGATTTTGATGACAGCGTCCGTATTGGCGCTTGGCGTGGCGGCGTGTAGCCCGTCGTCTCCGGCCAGCGACGCTTCGGCCAGCGCATCGACCAGCGAAGCAGTAGCGCCGGACACTGTGGCGGCCCCGGTGGCCGAAGCGCCGGCGACGACCGATAATGCGGCGGTCGAGCCTTCAACGTCCGCCACATCGCATGGCGACGCGCCTAATCAGCATAATGATCGCAATGACCGTTCCAGCGCGAGCCGGTCGCCGGATCGGAGGTGAGCATGGCGTCGCCGAAGCGTCTGACAGGTCTTGGGTTGCTGCTGGCGCTGGCGGCGTGTCAGCGTCATCCGGCGGCGCCTGCGGAACCGGCGAGCGGAACGCAGGCCGCAGCGTCGGCCGCTGAGGCGTCGGATATTGGCGACGCGGCGGAGAGCGCGTCGCCGCCGTCAGTGGAAGCTTCGACAGCCGCCGAAGCAAAAGCCATTGGCCCGCTGGGACAGAAGCCCGGCCTGTGGGAGCTGACCCAGAGCTTGCCGCAGATGGAGGCGATCTGGAAGGCGAAGATCTGCGTTGACGCCGAGCAGGGGCAGAGGCTGGCCATGATCGGGCAGGATCTGCTGGGCAAGCCGGAAATGGCGCGCCTGACCTGCACGCGGCGCGGCGTCGCCAAGGGCGACGGCAGCCTTGAGGCCGATACAGTCTGCATGGTCAATGACACGACCCTGACCAGCCATATCCACGCCGACGTCATCGGTCACACCGTCTATCACCAGACCGTCGAGACGCGTTATACGCCGGCCTTCGCCGGGCATGGCGATCAGATCACCGTTACCGACGCAAGCTGGGAAGGGCCGTGTCCCTCCGGCATGGCCAGCGGCGACTTCATCAACCGTGATGGCGTGCATTCCAACGTCTCGAAACTGCTGGCCAAGTTTCGCTAGTGTAAAAGGCTTGGTTCACGCGCGATACGCGATGGTGTAGGATGCGGGCCTCATACGGAGATTACGCCAATGTCCAAGCTGGCATTCAGTCTGTGTACCCTGATGGCCGTCGCGTCTCTGACCGCCTGCTCCAAAACTCAAACCGGCCCAACCGAGACGTCAGGCGCAGCCAGCGTTTCGTCGGCGCCAGCAACGACGGCGGCAAGCAACCCGATGGCGCAGAAGCCGGGCCTGTGGAGCCTGACCACCAAGATGGCGCAACTGCCCAGCGGCATGACGACGCAGATCTGCATCGACGAGGCCCTGGCCGGACGCATGGCGCAAATGGCGACCTTGAGCCCCGGCGATAAGCAGGACTGCAAAAATACGCAGATTCGCCAAAGCCCCGGCATGGTGGATATTGATGCGACCTGCACGGCGAACGGACGGACCTTCGCCAGCCATATCCATATGGAGCGCGTCAGCGATATGGCCTATCATCAGACCGTCACCAGTCATACCGATCGTGGCGATATAACGGTTGAGACCGAAGGCAAGTGGCAGGGCGTCTGTCCGGCGGATATGAAGGCGGGCGATGTGGTCATGCCCGGCGGTGCGAAGATGAATATGTACGCCATGATGGGCAAGGCGCAAAGCGCAGGCGCGAACTGAGGCGGGAGACTGTATGAGGGGGATGGTTCTGGCCTTGCTGACCCTGTTCGCCGCCTTTCCGGCGGCGGCGCAGGTGGCGTTTCCGCTGCATACGGGTCTGAATGCCGACGGTCTGGCGGTGATTTTGGACGCAAAGGACAGGCGTGTGCGGCTGCGCGCCGTCAACTGGTTCGGCGCGGAATCGGCGGCGCTGGTTCCGGGTGGGCTGGACCGGCAGCCGCTCGGCCATATCGCCGCCTTGATCAAAAGCGGCGGCTTTAACGCTGTGCGTCTGCCGTGGTGCAACGAGATGGTAGAGCGCAATCCGGTGGTCGATCCGGGGCTGGTCGCCGCCAATCCGGCGCTGAAAGGGCTGCATGCTCTGGCGGTGTACGATGCGGTGGTGCGGGGCCTGACCGATCAGGGGTTGATGGTCATTTTGGACAATCACCGCAGTCGCGGCGACTGGTGCTGCGACGCTGCGCATGGCGACGGGTTGTGGTACACGCCGCTCTATCCGGAAAGCGCGTGGCTGGCCGACTGGAAAACCATGGCCGGGCGGTATCGCGACAATCCGCGCGTCATCGCCGCCGAACTGCGCAACGAGATCCGGCCCGACGCCAGCATGGGGACGACGCCGACCTGGGGGACGGGCGACGCCGCCACCGATTGGCGGCTGGCGGCGCAGCGCGGCGCCGAGGCGGTGCTGACGGTCAGTCCCGATCTGCTGATCGTGGTCGGAACGCCCGCCTATCAGACCGATTTATCGCCGGTGCGCGATCATCCGCTGAAGCTGAGCCTGCCGAATCGGCTGGTCTACGCCGCGCATGACTATGCCTGGGACCGCAGCCCGGATGAACTGGCCGACCCGCTGGCGTTCGAGATCGGCGCGTGGCAGCGCTGGGGCTTTGTGCGCGAGGGCGGCCATCCCTATACGGCGCCGGTCTTCATTTCCGAATGGGGCGGCTGCGTGCAGGGGCCGTGCGCGCCCGACCGCGCGGCCTTTGTGACGGCCTTTGCGCAATATGCGCGGTCGTCGCGCATCGACTGGGCCTATTGGCCGCTCAACGGCGTGCAGATGGCGGGCTATAACCGCAAGGCCGGGGCGCTGGAAGGTTATGGCCTGCTCAAGCCGGACGGGAGCGACTGGGCCAATCCGGCGTTGGTAAAGCAGATGACCGGTGATTAGGCCTGCCTCAGCGCGTCGCCGACTTCGGCGATGCGGTCGCGCAGATCGGACAGGCCCGCCACGTCGAGGCCCGACGCGCACAGCATGGCCGCCGGAATGGCGCGCGCGGTTTCGCGCAAAGATTTGCCATGCGCGGTCAGATGGATGCGCGTGACGCGCTCGTCTTTCTCGTCGCGCTGGCGGGTCAGGAATCCAGCCTTCTCCATGCGTTTCAGCAATGGGGTCAATGTGCCCGAATCGAGTCGCAGCGGCGCGCCCAGCTCATTGACCGAGCGCCCGTCGCGCTCCCACAAGAGCAGCATGACCAGATATTGCGGATAGGTCAGGCCCAGCGGCTCCAGATGCGGCTTGTAGGCCTGCGCAAAAGCATGCGTCGCCGAATAGACGGCGAAGCAGAGCTGGTTGTCGAGCTTGAGTTCGGGCGGGCAGGCGTCGGTCATGGTAATTATATAGCGCACAATTTAGTTGACATCAAATTGCGCACAATATAATTGCTTGCTATTAACATAGCCAAGGAGACTCGCATGACCCAATCCATCACGCCGATCTATACCGCTCACGCCGTCGCCACCGGCGGCCGCGAAGGAACCGCGCATACCGAAGACAAGCGCGTGTCGCTGACCCTTTCGACGCCGAAGGAACTGGGCGGCGCGGGCGGCGAGGGGACCAATCCTGAGCAATTGTTCGCCATGGGCTACGCCGCCTGCTTTATCGGCGCGCTGAAATTCGTCGGCGGACGCGACAAGGTGAAGGCGCCCGCTGATGCCTCGATCCGGTCCAGCGTCGGCATCGGCGCGATTCCGGCGGGTTTCGGCATCAATGTGAAGCTGGAAGTCTCGCTGCCGGGCGTGGACGCCGAAGCGGCGGACCGCCTGATTGCGGAGGCGCACAAGGTCTGCCCGTACTCCAACGCCACGCGCGGCAATATCGATGTCGAACTGGTTCGTATGTAACGTTTTCCCAAAAAGCGGCTTCGCTTTATCCTTGTCATAATCCTGTCGTCAGCTAGTCATAAGCCGCCCTGAACCGAGTGGAGGCCTTATGACGGACGACCTGCAAGCCGAAATCGCCGAATGCGCCGATCCGTTCACCGATGAACTGGATTCGGCGCATCTGGAGGCGATCGGCGACAATCTGGCTCTGGCTCAGACCAAGGCGGCGCGACCGGTTGACGCCATTACCGGCCAGTCGCTGAAAAAAAAGGACGCGGTGCGGCTCGACGATCTGCGTCCGGCCCTCGTCGACTATATCCGCGCCCACCACCCCGACATCAATGGCGATGACTATATCAGCCGCAAGCTGCTGGACGATTATCGCGGTCGCTACATTGCCGGGTTACTGAGCATGGAGCGTGGCGAGTTGTCGAACCTCGAAACCGAGGTGGTCGAAAGCCTGAAGACCCACGACACCCTGACCGAGAACATCGAAGAGGATTATGAGGACCACCGCAGCTTTGGCGACCGGGTGGCCGACATCGTCGCTACCTTCGGCGGAAGCTGGACCTTCATCCTGTCCTTCTGCTTCTTTCTGGCCGTGTGGATGGGGTTCAATATCTGGCTGGGCGTGAAGGGCGCCTTCGATCCCTATCCGTTCATTCTGCTCAATCTGATCCTGTCGACCATCGCCGCCTTGCAGGCGCCGATCATCATGATGAGCCAGCGCCGTCAGGAAGAAAAGGACCGCCTGCGCGCGTTCAACGACTACAAGGTCAATCTCAAGGCGGAGCTCGAAATCCGCCACCTGCACGAAAAGGTCGATCACCTGCTGAACCGCCAGTGGGAGCGGCTGACCGAGATCCAGCAGATTCAGATCGAGATGATGCTGGAGCAGGCCAAGACGCCCGGCAAGGTGGTCAAGGTGCGCAAGGTGATCAAGCGCAAGACACGCAAGAAGCCGACGGCAAAAGCGGCCCCGCCGGTTGAGACGCCGCCGGATGGCGAGGAAGCTTAATCCCTTACTGCGCCGGAAGCCATTTGAAGCCGTCGCCGTCCGCCGCGATCTTACCGACGCCGGGGAAGGGGAAGTGCGGCGCGAACACCTGTTCGCCGCTGGCGGCCAGCCTGGTCAGTTCAGCGCGGCGTTGCTGCGCGCCCTCAACCTGATCGCCGTCGAATTCGATTTTCCAGTCGGGCTTTTCCAGCGAAAGGATGCTGGAATGGGCCGTGTCGCCGATGTCGATCAGCTTCGCGTCGCCGGACGCGATCTCATACATGGTATGGCCGGGCGTGTGGCCGGGCAGGGCGATGCTCGCAATCCCCGGCGCGACCTCGCCGCCGGGTGTGAAGGCTTCGACCTGCGGGCCGATTACGCTGACGAATGGGGCGAGGTCGGGCTGCGCCTTGACCGACGCCCATTCGGCCTCGGACATGCGCACCTTCGCATTCGGGAAGGCGGGCTTGCCGTCCTTCGTCATCAGGCCGCCGATATGGTCGGGATGGGCGTGGGTGATCAGCACGTCGGTGACGGCGTCGGCTGTGATGCCCGCCTTGGCCAGACTGGCCTGCAGCGCGCCGCCTATGCCGGTGTCGATCAGCACGAGACGCGCGCCGTCATGCACCAGCAGCGCATCGACGCTGAGGTGGATCGGCGTGGCGGGCGCGCCGTGATCGGTCAGCACCTCGCCGATGGCGTCGACGCTCTGGCCCAGGCCGAACGCCTTGCCGTCATTGGGCGGATTGAAGTCGGCGTCGTGTAGGGCGGTTACAGTGAGCGCGCCGACCTGAAAATCCTGCGCGGCGGGCTGGGGCGCCGTCTGGGCATATGCGCCGGTCGCCATGAGAGCGGCGGCGATGATGAGCGGGGAGACAAGGCGGGTCATGGCGTCACCTGAAAGCTGTTGCAATTCGCATCTTTACGCTGAGCGAAGCGCTACGGTCTGATGCTGAGAGGCAAGGTTACGAGATAACATAATCAAATTCAATAAAAACAAAGTCTTATTATGCGAATTTATTTGACGCGCGTTGTACAATTTGTCAATTCACGGCAACGATCAGGAGCCGCCGCCATGCACGATCACCAGCATTCCCATGACCACGCACACGATCATGGTCATCATCATGGACATGGCCACAGCCACGCGCCCGCCGATTTCGGCAAGGCGTTTCTGATCGGCATCGTCCTCAATACCTTGTTTATTCTGGCTGAGGTCGTCTATGGCCTCTCCGCCCATTCTTTGTCGCTGCTGGCCGACGCCGGGCATAATCTGTCGGACGTGCTGGGCCTGTTCATGGCCTGGGGCGCGACGGCGCTGGCGAAGCAACCGCCGAGCGCGCGCTACACCTACGGGCTGCGCGGGGCTTCGATCATGGCGGCTCTGGGCAATGCGGTGTTCCTGCTGGTCGCGATCGGCGGCATCGGCTGGGAGGCGATCCTGCGCCTGATGCACCCGCAGGCCGCAGAAGGCGTGACGGTCATGGTCGTGGCCGGGATCGGCATTGTCGTCAACGGCGTCACCGCCTTCCTGTTCATGAGCGGCGCCAAGGGCGATCTCAATATCCGCGGCGCCTTTTTACACATGCTGTCCGACGCGGTGGTGTCGCTTGGCGTGGTGATTGCAGGCGGCGTGATCCTGTTCACCGGCTGGCAATGGCTCGACCCGGCGGTCAGCCTGATCATCGGCGCGGTCATTCTGTGGGGGACGTGGGGTCTCTTACGCGACTCGGTCAATCTGTCGCTGCATGCGGTGCCGCCGGGGATCGAACTGAAGAAGATCCGTGCGCTGGTGGCCGCCAGACCGGGGGTCAGCGAAATTCACGACCTGCATGTCTGGGGCATGAGCACCACGGAGACGGCCCTATCGGCGCATATCGTCATGCCAGGCGGCCATCCGGGCGACGATTTCCTGCACGAGCTGGCGCACGAACTCGAACACTTAGGCGTGCAGCACGTCACGGTGCAGATCGAGGTCGCCGACGGCGGCAAGCCGTGTCATCCGTGCCCCGACACGCCGGTCTAGCTACATCTTCTCCTTCCAGCCGATTTTGATCAGCCAGAGATTGACCGGATAGCTGGTGGCGAAACCGCACAGCATGGCGATCTGCATCATGAACCAGAATTCGGGCATGGCGGCAGTCAGCTTGACGCCGAGCAGCGCGCCGAAGATCCAGAAATGCGCAATGGCCATGAAGCCGTACATGCCGACCTGCCACGCCGTCAGCGAAAGCGTATCGGCCTTTACCGCCGCCCACAGGCCGGGCCAGACGCTCAAATGCCGCATCGGCGCGATGGTGAAATACTGAAAGACGATCCCAAAGCCGAAGGCTAGCAGATAATCGAACGCCCAGACCGCAAAGATGCGCTCGGAAAAAACGCTGTGCCAGCCGAAGGCGATCGCGATAGCGGGAAAGCCCAGCGCCAAAGTCTCAGCAACGATGTCGCCCAGCGTACAGCCCGCGCCGCAATGCGAGGCCCCCTTGGCGACAGCGACCGCGAACGGCTGTTCGGGCATGTCCATCTTTTGACCCTTTGGCGCAGCGCGGCCCCAGCGCTGGTAAAACCCCAGCCAGATCAGGCTGCCGAACAGGGCGCATAAAGGCCAGACGAGGTTCATGATCTTCATC
>DATMTF010000138.1:0-8381 GCA_035565015.1 Asticcacaulis sp.
AAACATGGGATCTCCTGAAATCAGCGCGGCGGTTTAGTCGAAACCTGACCTTAAGACAAGCCTTTCGCGAAAGCTTCGAAATCGGCGGCGCCGTTCAAAGCAACCGATTGCGCGTCCGGCGCGATGCGCTTGCCCATCCCGGTCAGCACCTTGCCCGCGCCCAGCTCGGCGAATGTCGTCACCTCGCCCTCACCGGCCAGCCACATCACGCTCTCGCGCCAGCGCACCCGGCCCGTCACCTGCTCGACCAGCAGACCGATAATCTCGCCCTTGTCCGCAACCGGACGCGCGGTGACATTGGCCACCAGAGTCGCAACCGGCGCGTTGATCGAAACTAAGGCGAGGGCGTCGCGCATCTCGTCGGCGGCGGGCTGCATCAGCGGGCTGTGAAACGGCGCCGAAACATTCAGCAGCATGGCCTTGGCGCCCAGTTCCTTGGCCGCGTCCATGGCCAGCTCGACCGCCTGTTTCATGCCGGAAATCACGATCTGACCGGCATTATTGTCATTGGCGACCACGACGACGCCCGCGGCGCGGCCCGCTTCGCAGGCCTTTTCCGCCAGTTCCAGGTCCGCCTTGCCGATCAGCGCCGCCATCGCTCCGACGCCGACCGGCGCCGCGCGCTGCATGGCCTGACCGCGCAGCTTCAGAAGCCGCGCCGTATCGGCCAGCGAAAACGTCCCCGCCGCTGCATGGGCCGAATATTCGCCGAGGCTGTGGCCCGCGACGAATTTCGCCCTGGCGCAGGAAACGCCGAAATCCTTGTCCAGCACGCGCGCGACGGCCAGCGATACGGCCATGATGGCGGGCTGGGCGTTTTCGGTCAGGGTCAGTTGATCCTCCGGCCCGTCCTTCATCAGCGCAAACAGCTTCTGGCCCAGCGCCTCGTCAATCTCATGAAAGACGTCGCGCGCCGTGGCGAACGATTCGTAAAGCTCCGCGCCCATGCCGACGCTCTGCGAGCCCTGTCCGGGAAATACGAAGGCCAAACTCATCTGAAGCGACTCCCTGAAGTCTTAAAAGCGACCCGCTGGTTAGGCCAAACCGCGCAGGAGGGCAAGTCTGTGTAACCCAACTTGCCGCTGCGGCGTATAAGGCGTAGCGTCACAACAGCTTGAGGAGACACGCCATGAAGTCCTTTATCACGTCCATTCTTCCCGGCGCCATCGCCGCCGCCGCCCTGCTGACCGCCACGCCGTCGCTAGCGGCGCTCAAGGTTGGCGATACGGCGCCCGATTTCAAACTGCAAGCGGCCACCAATGGCCAGGTCAGCACCTTCTCGCTGGCCAAGGCGCTGAAATCCGGGCCGGTCGTCGTCTATTTTTACCCCAAGGCCTTCACCAGCGGCTGCTCTTTGGAGGCGCACGAATTTTCCGAGGCCATCCCGCAGTTTCAGGCCAAGCACGTCACCGTGATCGGCGTGTCGGCGGACGACATCGGCACGCTGCAGAAATTCTCGGAGCAGACTTGCCAAGGCAAGTTCCCTGTCGCCGCCGACGCCGACGCCAAGGTCGCTCAGGAATACGACGCCAAGATGCCGATGATGGCGATGGCCAGCCGCATCTCCTACATCGTCGGACAGGACGGCAAGATCACCTTCGTCCACGACGACATGAACGCCGCCACCCACGTCAAAAGCCTGCTTGCGGCCATCGGGCAATAGGAAGCTTATCCACAGATTACGCAGATGACACAGATTTTGTCAGGTCACGGTCGTCATTGCCGGCACGAAACAAACCGGCGCGAAGCGCCAATAGTTTCATGCCGGAATAGCGATCTTTCGGTAAACGCGCTGAAAAATCTGTGAAATCTGCGTAATCTGTGGATCAAAAAACTTAGCGCAAGCCTTTGTTTTTTCGCTCTTCCTTATCCAAAAAGTGAAACTACTTTTTGGGGAAACGCTCTAACTCCCGGCGCCGAACTTCCAGGCCAGCCCCACGCGCCAAGCCTGTTCGTTGTCGAACTGGATCGCGCGTCCGCGCAAGGTCGGCGTGTTGACGACCGCAATCCGGTCCTGCCCCTTGAAGATGTCGCTGGCGGAGACAGTCAGCGACACCTTTTTCGTCAGAGGCCGCGACCAGCTCAGATCGACATGGCTGGTCGGCTCGGCATAGCCCTGAACGCTCAGGCGGCGTCCGCTGACGCCGAAACTGACCTGATACTGCTCGCCATTGCTGCGGTCGTATTCCAGATAGCCGTTGCCGGTATAGGTCATCTGACTGTGCGTCGCGCCGTCCACGCCGTTATAATAGGGCGTCTCTTCGGCAAACAGGTTCATGTCCAGCATGTATTTGAAATGATGCGGCAAGGGCGCCTTGAGCGACAGTTCGGCGCCGGTCTGGCGCGCTGAGCCCGCATTGACGTCCTGGGTCAGGATGACATTATCGCCGATATCGCGGCTGTAGGTCGTCAACAGGTCGTGCGTCACCCGGCTGTACACAGTCACTCCGGTCAGCGAGTCGCCCTTGTTCAGATCATAGCCGATCTCGAACGAGTCCGTGGTCGGCGATTTCAGAGCGGCATTGCCCTGATAGGCGCTGCGCGAACCGTAATAGGCGATCGTCGGATTATATTGCGTGATCTGCGGACGCTCGATCTTGCGGTTATAGGCGATGCGCAGCTTGCCCTGCCCCAGATCGTGCGCCAGATGCAGCGACGGCAGCACATGGGTGAAATCCGGCGAAGCCGATCCATTATCGCCTTTGGCGTCGACCCGCTCCTGCTCCAGCCGCAATCCCGGCAGCACGGTCCAGGCGTCAAAATCATGCTGATAAGTGATATAGGCGTCCAGCGTCGTGCGCACCCCGCTGAAACTCTGCGTAAAACCGTCCGGGTACGGTCCCGCCACCGCGCCGGAGTCGCTGAAGGTCGTCAGAATATCGGCCTCGATCCGCGCCCATTCCGCTCCGGCGGTCAGTTGATCGCCATTATCCATGCGACGCTCATAGTCGAGCTTGACGTCGTCCTCCGGCCCCTGTCGGCGGATATGGTGGCCATAGACCGCCGCCCCGCCGGGCGCCGAAACATAATCGTCGCGGTAGGCGTTCCGGGTCAGGGTGTCGTAATCGACATGCCACGCATCCAAAGTCAGATGCCGCCCCGCATCCGCATCGTTGTCTTCATAGATCATCTCGACATAGGCGTACTGGTCATGGATATGGCCGCGTCCGGCCTGATCGTAGCTGATGTCGTCGGAGCGGTACTGATCGTCATTGCGCAGCCGCGCCCACATGCTTCGCGCCTCGCTGTCGAAGGCCAGGCTGCGCTTGTCGTCGAACCTGTAGGTCAGATTGGCGGTGGCCACGACGGCGTCCTGCCCCCAGCCATACCGGCCCGTATCGGTCATTATAAACGGCGCCGTCAGGACGTTGCTCTGCCGCCAGTCCTTCTGACCGTCCGTCACGACCAGCCTTGTATCCAGCGTCCACGGCCCTTTCGTCACCACGCTTGACGCGCGCAAAGTGTCGCCCAAATTGCCGCCGCGCGCCGAAAGTTCGCCGCTGACGCCCAGATGCGCGCGCTTTTTGGTGATGATGTTGATGACGCCGCCGGGCGCGTCGGCGGCGTATTGCGCCGACGGCGTGGTCATGACCTCGATCCGCTCGATCGACGAGGCCGGCATGTCCTGAATCACGGCATTGCCATTGGCCGGATACTTGCCGTCCACCAGCACCAGAACCCGCCGGTCGCCGCGCAGCGTCACCACGCCCGACGGCGCCGCCTGTACGGACGGCAGCTTGTTCAGAATGTCGGCGCTGGTCCCCGTCGCGGCGTCGGGATCGTTCGCAACATCATAGACGCGCCGGTCGATCCGGTCGACGACCTCTTTATGCTTGCCCTCGACCGTCACCTGTGTCGTCGCCTGGGTCGTCGCCTCAGGCGGCGCGGTCTTCGCCGTCTTGCTCCCGCCCGCCGCCGTGGTCTGCGCCCCCGCAGACCACACGCTGACCAGTGCCGCTATGCTGACGCCCGCCGACATCCACCGGCCTGTCCCCCTCACCCTCACCTAAACAACCTTTCTCGCTGATCTGAATACGATGGATACCATACCCGTTGCAATTGCAAGCGACTATGTCACCCTCTCATATTTGTGACCCGCGACTATGTCGCAGCCGCAACAATTTCCCCGCCAGACGCCGAAATACAGGCCCCGCTTGCCTTTTCCGGTTTGATCCTGTAAAGGGCGCGCTTCCCTGCCAGGCGGTCGGCTCGCATCGTGCGAACTCCCGATCCATCACGGTCCTTGAGACTTCCGCTCATGATCGTGCCGCCCGGCGCAACGGAAGAGGATAAAATGCCCTACTACGAACACGTCGTCATCGCACGACAAGATATTTCGCCGCAACAGGCGGAAGCCCTCAACGACCAGCTCAAGGCCCTGATCGAAGAAAATGGCGGTCACATCGCCAAGATCGAATACTGGGGTCTGCGCAACCTGACCTACCGCGTCAAGAAAAACCGCAAGGGCCACTACTCCCTGCTGGCCATCGACGCCCCGGCTCCTGCCGTGAAGGAAATGGAGCGCCAGCTCTCGATCAATGAAGACGTCATCCGCTTCATGACCATCCGCGTCGAGGAACTCGACCTCGAACTGTCGCCCATTCTGGCCCGCCGCGACCGCCCGGAACGCTCCGAGCGTTCGGACCGCGCCGAAGCCTCGGAATAAGGGAGTATCATCATGGCTGAAGACGCCAACACCCCCACTGTCGGCGCGCCCGTCGGCAACGCCCCCGCCCGTCGTCCCTTCTTCCGCCGCCGCAAGGTGTGCCCGTTCTCCGGCGCCAACGCGCCGAAGATCGACTATAAGGACGTCAAGCTCCTGCAACGCTACATCTCCGAGCGAGGCAAGATCGTTCCCTCGCGCATCACGGCCGTCAGCCAGAAGAAGCAACGCGAACTGGCCAAGGCCATCAAGCGCGCCCGCTTCCTGGCCCTGCTGCCTTACGTCGTGAAGTAAGGAGTACGGATCATGAAAGTTGTTTTGCTGGAACGCGTGGAAAACCTCGGCACGATCGGCGACGTCGTCGGCGTGAAGGACGGCTACGCCCGCAACTACCTGCTGCCGCGCCACAAGGCGCTGCGCGCCACCGCCGCCAACCTGAAGGTCTTTGAGGCCCAGAAGGAACAGATCGTGGCCCGCAACGCCGCCGCCAAGGCCGCCGCTGAAAAGGCCGCCTCTGAGCTGGACGGTTCGTCCTACATCGTCATCCGCCAGGCCGGCGACACCGGCCAGCTTTACGGTTCGGTCAACGCCCGCGACGTGGTGGACGCCGTGGCCGAAGCCGGCGGCAAGGTCGAGCGTCATCAGGTCGTCCTGAACACGCCGATTAAGACCCTGGGCCTGCACCAGATCTCGGTGCGCCTGCACGCCGAAGTCGCGATCACCATCACGGTGAACGTGGCCCGCTCGCAGGACGAAGCCGAGCGTCAGGCCGCCGGTGAGAACGTCATCGCCTCGCAATTCGAGGAAGACCGTCTCGCCGACGAAGCCGCCGCCGCCGACCTGCTCGAAGGCGGCGCCGGCGCCGCCATGGCGGACGCGCCTTACGAAGCGTAATCGCTGCGTTTTGAGTCTGAATGAAGCCCCGGAAGGTCCGCCTTCCGGGGCTTTTCGCGTCTGGCATATGTCGGGCCGCCGCATTTTCGTGACGTTTTCGCCACACTCCTCGCCTTTGTGATCACGTCCTCAAAAGCAACTCTGCGGAGGGGCGCGACGTTCACCGACATCAAACTGTCATAAATATAAGGCGTTGCGCCGCTCTGACGCGCCCGAATGACGCAGGCCGATAGATTTCCTAATCTCTCAGGCAAAAATCTATTGCGGCGCACCATCTTTAAATCCGACCGCAATACGACCAATTCTTGCCCATCCGACCGTCATTGTGTCGTGTTTCGTCGGTATCGCTCATGGAGACCTCCCTCATGTCCCGCTCACGCGCTTATCTCTTCGCCGCCTCCGCCCTCGCCCTCACCGCCGGTTTCGCCGCCCCGTCCTTCGCGCAGGACAGCTCGACCGCCGCCGCCGACCAGCCGACCGAAGTCGTCGTCACCGGTCAGCGCGCCTCGCACCGCTCGCGCCTCGACACCCTGGCTCCGGTCGATGTCGTCAAGACCGACACCCTGACGGCGCAAGGCTCGTCCGAACTGGCGCAGGGCCTGTCGCGCGTCGCCCCCAGCCTGAATTTCCCGCGTCCCTCAGGCACGGACGGCACCGACAATGTGCGTCCGGCGTCTTTACGCGGCCTGTCGCCGGACCAGACCCTCGTGCTGGTGGATGGCAAGCGCCGCCACAGCTCGGCCCTGGTCAATATCAACGGCTCCGCCGGTCGCGGCTCCTCGGCGGTCGATCTGAACGCGATTCCGGAAAGCGCGCTCGACCGCCTCGAAGTGCTGCGCGACGGCGCTTCGGCGGAATACGGCTCCGACGCCATCGCCGGCGTCATCAACCTGCACCTGCGCGAAGCCGACCACGGCGGCGGCGTCACGGCCTCGATCGGCGAATACGACACCGACATCAAGGCGGCCAGTTCGTCGCGCAAGGCGCATGACGGTCGGACCACGGACGTCAATGGCTGGGCCGGTTTCAAGCTGGGCTCGGACGGCTTCCTGACCGTATCGGCGGAAGCGCGTCACCGCGATCCGACCAGCCGCGGCGACATCGACAACAATTTCTCGCCCGCTATCGTCAGCTCGCGCTACGGCGACCCCGAACAGAGCATCACATCGGTCTTCCTCAATGCAGGCAAGCCGATCGACGACAACTGGAAACTGTATGGCAACGCCAGCTATACCGACAACAATTCCAAGAGCGCCGCCTTCTTCCGTCACGCCGGCAGCAGCGGCAATGTCACCGCTCTCCACCCCAACGGCTTCCTGCCGATCATCAACGCCAAGTCAAAGGACTATTCGGCCACGGCGGGCATCAAGGGCAATATGGGCGACTGGGCGGCGGATTACAGCCTGACTTATGGCGGCAACCAGTTGAAATATTACACGCTCAACAGCGTCAATCCGACCTATGGCGCCAATTCCCAGACCGACTTCTATGACGGCCAGATGGAATATGACCAGGCCGTGTTCAACGCCGATTTCAGCCGCTCCTTCGAGGTCGGCATGGCCGCGCCGCTCGATGTCGCCTTCGGCGTCGAAGCGCGCAACGAAACCTACAAGATCGAGGCGGGCGACGTGCAGTCCTACGCCTACGGTCCCGACACGACCAAGACTCCGGGCGCGCAGGGCTTCGGCGGCTTCCAGCCCTCGAACGCGCTCGACAAGAGCCGCAACAATGTCGGCGCCTATGTCGATCTGGCGACCAACCTGACCGAAAAGTTCAGCGTCGACGGCGCGGTGCGCTATGAAAACTACTCCGACTTTGGCGACACCGTTACGGGCAAGCTGGCGGGCCGTTACGACTTCACCCCATCCTTCGCCCTGCGCGGCTCGCTGGCTTCGGGCTTCCGCGCTCCGTCGCTGCAACAGCAGTATTTCACCTCGACCGCCAGCGTGATCAGCAATGGCGACGTGGTCAATACCGGCACCTTCCCGTCGAACTCGGCGGTCGGCAAGGCTCTGGGCGGCAAGGATCTGGAGCCCGAAAAGTCCACCAGCGAAACCCTCGGTCTCGTCTGGCACAAGGGTCCGTTCGAAGTCACGGTGGACGGCTACAATATCCGTCTCACCAACCGCATCGTCCTGTCGGAAAACATTTCCGGCTCGCAGATCACGCCTCTGATCTCGGCCTATGGCGTCACCGCCGCGCGCTTCTTCATGAACGGCGTGACCAGCACGACCAGCGGCGTCGATCTGGTCGCGAACTATCGCATCCCGACCGACTCTTACGGCAAGTTCAACCTGTCCTTCGCCTATAACAACAACAATACGGTCATCAACAAGCAGCCGACCAACAATGTTCTGGCCAGCGTCTCGCCGCCGCCCGTCCTGTTCGCCCGCGTCCGTCAGTACATCCTGACCAATTCGGCGCCTGAGAACAAGGGCACGCTGGGCCTCGACTGGAACAGGGACGCCTGGTCCGTGACCGCGCGCGCCACCTATTATGGCGACGTGATCGACGCAGGCTCGGCAGCAAACGGCTCCGGCGACATCCACACCGGCAAGAAGACGATCTTCGACCTGTCGGGCAGCTATCGCTTCGCCACCAACACCGTCCTCACACTGGGCGCGGACAACCTGTTCGACACCTATCCGGACAAGACGCCCGCCAGCCTCAACAACGTCAACAGCACCGGCAACGGCACGGGCGCGCTGTCCTTTACGCGCTTCTCGCCGTTCGGCTTCAACGGCCGCTATATCTACGCCAAGCTGTCGCAAAACTGGTAAGCCGCTTCACAACCTGCCTCTTCAGCCCTCCGCGTCCCGCGCGG
>DATMTF010000139.1:0-11022 GCA_035565015.1 Asticcacaulis sp.
GCCCGCCGCCACGCCGCGCTCCAGCCTGTTCAGTGAAGCGCCGACGGCCACGCCCGCCGCGCCCGCTCCGGCGGCGCCTGAACCGCGCATCATCTCGCGCATCGTCGATCCGTCGGTCGAAGACGAGCTGACTTCGGTTCCGTCGCAACCGACCGCGTCGCAACCGGCTCCGTCCTATGCCAGCGCGCGTCCGGCAGCGCCCGCGCCGCGTCCGTCCTACAGCCAGCCGGCGCCGATGGCCACGCAGGAGGAGGGACGCGAATCCTTTTGGCGCGGCCTGTTCCCACAGCGCCACGGCTCTGCGCCGACCGCTGCGGCCCCGGTTCCCGCAGAACCGGCCCGCGATGAAGCCGACCGTTACGTGCCGACCCCGGCGAAGGGCAATCTGAACCCCACTGCGCGCACCGAAGCGCAGCCCGCCATGGAGGCGGAGGATGATCTTGAAATTCCTTCGTTTCTGCGTCGTCTCGCCAATTAATTCCTGATTAAGCAAGACGTTACAAACGGAAATACAAGTTCGTTTGTCGCGCGGCGTCACAAAATCTATACAGAATGCGGGCCAGCAATGCGCCCGCATTTTTGTTTGCGGCTTCAGAGCCGCGAGCGCGTAACGGGTGACATGATGATGTTGCAGGATCAGAACGAGCAGACTCTGGCCCATGCCGCGATTATCGCGGGAACGGGCCTGCACACGGGCGAGCCCGTGCGCATGCTTGTGCGTCCTGCGTCCGCCGGAACCGGCGTCGTCTTCGTGCGCACGGATGTCACGGATCGCGACAACCGCGTCGCCGCCCTGGCGCACAATGTCACCAAGACCACGCTCGGCACGGTCATCACCAACGCCGCGGGCGTCTCGGTTTCGACCATCGAACACGTCATGGCCGCCTTCGCCGCCCTGAGCCTCGACAATGTCGTCGTCGAGCTGGACGGCCCGGAAGTGCCGATCATGGACGGCTCGGCCGAACCCTTCGTGCAGTTGCTGGATCAGGCCGGTTTCCGCCGCCAGATGACGCCGCAGTCGGTTATTGAAATCCTCAAGCCCGTCGAAGTGGTCGAAGGCGACAAGCGCGCGGCGCTGTTGCCGTCGGATCAGTTCGAAGTGCGCTTTGAAATCGACTTCCCCGGCACGCCGATCGGCCATCAGGCCGTCGATCTGGTCGTGACCGAACAATCCTTCCGCGACGAACTGGCGGCGGCCCGCACCTTCGGCTTCCTCGACGGCGTTGAAGCGCTCCGCGCCGCCGGTCTGGCGCGCGGCGGCTCGCTCGACAACGCCATCGTCATCGACGGCGACCACATCATGAACGAAGGCGGCCTGCGCTTCGCCGACGAATTCGCGCGCCACAAGGCGCTGGACGCCATTGGCGACCTCTACGTGCTGGGCATGCCGATTCTTGGCCGCTTTGAAGGAATACGCGCCGGACACGGCCTTAATAATGCCCTTGTTCGCGAACTACTGTCGCGGCCGGACGCCTACCGTGTCGTGACGCGTGGCCCTGCTCTGGCGCAGGTCGGCTGACGTCTCGCCGCTTCCGCCGCGCTTAACTATAGCGGGCGAATTCGGTTGGCGGGGCGCGAACGCTCGTGTAGATGTGTCCTCCTGATAACCTGATCCGCGCGGACAAGAGGAAGACATCGTGAGCGTTGAGACGTTTCTGAGGAAATCGGCGATCGTAATGCTGCTGGCCACGGCGTCCGTCGCGGGCCTGACCGCCTGCGCAGGCAAGGGCAAGCAGGAACACCTGGTTTACGAAGAACGTCCCGTCGAATTGCTCTACAACACCGGCATGGAGCAACTGGACCAGAAGGACTGGTCCGACGCCGTCCTGTACTTCCAGGAAGTCCAGCGCCAGCACCCCTATTCCGAATGGTCGCGCCGCGCCATCGTCATGACCATCTACGCCGATTATCAGGGCGACAAGTATGACGACGCCAGCGCCGCCGCCGACCAGTTCATCAAGCTCTATCCGGGCAGCGATCTGACGCCCTACGCCTATTACATGAAGGCGATCTGTCAGTTCGAGCAGATCATGGACGTCGGGCGCGATCAGGGCTTCACCACCAATGCCGAAGCCCTGCTGACCGACATCATCCGCCGTTATCCCGGCACCGAATATGCGCGCGACGCGCAGGTCAAGCTCGACATGGTGCATGACCAGTTGGCGGGCAAGGAGATGGATATCGGTCGCTGGTATCTGAACGATAACCAGCCCCTGGCCGCCATCGGCCGCTTCAAGGGCGTGGTCGAAAACTATCAGACCACCAGCCATACGCCCGAAGCCCTGTATCGTCTGGTCGAGGCCAATGAAATGCTCGGCCTGACCGAGGAGGCCAAGCGCGACGGCGCCGTGCTGGGTTATAACTATCCGGGCGATCCGTGGTATGCGCGCGCCTATAAGCTTTTGACCAGCAAGGGCCAGCGCCCTGAGGTCGCGCCCGATCCCAAGGGCAAGAAGGGGCCGGACAAACCGGACACAAAGAACCGCAAGGGCTGGTTCAGCCACAAGAAGCCGAACGTCAGCTAAATCTGTTCTGCAATTGTTCTTGTCAAGGCGCGCAAGTTCGGCTTTAATGCCGGGTGGAAACCGTCTTTGAGTCGCCCCATATGCTGACCCGCCTGAGCATTTTCGATGTCGTTCTGGTCGATCGCCTTGAACTGGACGTGCGCGCCGGTCTGAGCGTGCTGACCGGCGAGACCGGCGCTGGTAAATCCATCCTGCTCGACAGCCTGGGTCTGGCCACTGGCGCGCGCGCCGATGCGGGCCTGATCCGTGCAGGCGCGGCGCAGGCTTCGGTGACCGCCGAGTTCGAACCGGCGCCCAGCCATCCGCTCTATCCATTTCTCGACGACAAAGGCCTGCTGGTCGAACCGGGCGAGACTCTGATCCTGCGCCGCGTGGTCAGCCGCGACGGGCGCTCCAAGGCCTTCGTCAATGATCAGTCGGTCAGCGTCGCCGTGCTGAAGGCGCTGGGCGACATGTTGCTGGAGGTGCATGGCCAGCATGAAACGGTCGGGCTGCTCGACGTGCGCAGTCATCTGGGCCTGCTCGACGCCTATGGTCAGACGCAGAACGAACGCGCGCGGGTCGCGCAGGACTGGAAGGCGCTGAAAACCTTGCGCGATCAGCATCGCGACCTGATGAAACGCGCCCAGGGCGACAAGGCCGAGCTGGATCTGATGACGGCGCGCTTACAGGAGCTGGAGCGGCTGAATCCGGAAGCCGACGAGGAAGCGCGTCTGGCGGGCGAACGCGCGCTGCTCGGCGCGTCGGAGCGGGCGCTGGAGGATATTTCCGAGGCGCGCGACGCCGTGGGCGGCGACCAGTTGTCGCAACGTCTGGTCAAGGCGTTCCGCGCGCTCGATCATGCGCGGACGCGCGCCATGCAGGCGGGCGCGGCGTCGGACGATCCGGTGCTGGCGCGGCTGACGGCGGCGGCGGACGCGCTGGACCGCACCCTGATCGCGGCGGATGAAGCTCTTGCGCTGATGGATCAGGCGGCGGACAGTCTCGATGTCGAGCCGGGGCAACTGGACCGGGTCGAGGAGCGTCTGTTCGCCTTACGGGCCATGGCGCGCAAGCTGGGCGTGCTGGTCGAGGATCTGCCGAAAGAGCGCGCGCGCATCGCCGGGGCCTTGAACGAGATCGAGGATCTCGACGGGCGCCTGCATCGGCTCGATCTGGCGATTCATGCGGCGGAAAAGGCGTTTTTCGTTTCCGTCGAGGCTCTGCGCGCGCGTCGGTCGGCGGCGGGCGCCGCCCTGAGCGCGGCGGTGATGGCGGAACTCGGCCCCCTCAAGCTCGACAAGGCGAAATTCCGTGTAGCGGTGACGGCGCTTGAGCCGGAGCGCTACGGCGCGGGTGGCGGCGATGCGGTCGCCTTCGAGGTGCGCACCAATCCGGGCGCCGACTGGGGCAATCTCAGCGCGATTGCGTCCGGCGGCGAACTGGCGCGGTTCGCTCTGGCGCTCAAGGCGGCGTTAAGCTCCCGCATGGAGGACGACGCGGCCGCGCCGGTGATGATTTTCGACGAAGTCGATCAGGGCGTCGGCGGCGCCGTGGCGGATGCGGTGGGCCTGCGCCTGAGGCGGCTGGCCGAACGCTCTCAGGTCATCGTCGTCACCCACAGTCCGCAGGTGGCTGCGCGCGGCGATCAGCACCTGAAGGTCGCCAAGTCGGAACAGGACGGTCTGATGCGCTCCTCGGTCACGCAACTGACGCCGGACGAGACGTTGGAGGAACTGGCGCGCATGCTGGCGGGCGCGGAGATTACGCCGGAAGCGCGCGCGGCGGCGCAGCGGTTGAAAACGGCGGAAGACATCGCGGGTTGATGCTATAATCGACCGGAGCTGACGGGCGGAGATCGGTCATGTTGCTGCGTCTGGGCGTATTCATCCTGCAATTTGTCATCACCCTGCTGACTCTGATTGTCGGGGCGGCTGTCTATCTGCTGAGCAAACACGGCCTGAGCTATCGCCTCGATCCGGGCTTCATGGCGGATATGAACCTGTTTACAAGAGTGGCTCTGGTCGTGACGATCATTCTGTTTCTGGTCATCATATGCTATCGCGCGACCCGCGACACACTTCAGCAATAGGACGTCCGCTTGGCCCTCTCTATCGACGACGCCCGCGCCCTGCACGCCGATCTGGCGGCGCAGGTGCAGCATCATCGCGACCTCTACTATAACGAGGAAACCCCGGAACTGACCGACGCCGAGTACGACGCGCTGGAGGCGCGCCTGCGGGCTTTGGAAGATGAATATCCCGACCTGAAAACACCGGAAAGTCCCACGTCGCAGGTGGGCGCGCCGGTCTCGACCAAGTTCGCGCCGGTGCAGCATGGCGTGCCGATGCTGTCGCTCGACAACGCTTTTGCAGCCGAAGACGTGACGGATTTCGAGGCGCGCATCCGCCGGTTTCTGAAATTGCCGGAGGATGAAACCGTCGCCTTCACCGCCGAACCGAAGATCGACGGCCTGTCGTGCTCGATCCTTTATGTGAACGGCGAACTGGTGCGCGCGGCGACGCGCGGCGACGGCCGCACCGGCGAGGACATCACCGAGAACGTGCGCACCATCAAGGACATCCCGCACCGTCTGCATGGCGGCGGCTGGCCAACCCGCATCGAGGTGCGCGGCGAGGTCTATATGCCGCTGGCCGAATTCGCGGCCATGAACGCGCGCGCCGAGGCCGAGGGCGGAAAGGTGTTCGCCAATCCGCGCAACGCCGCCTCCGGCGCGCTGCGGCAACTGGACGCGAACATCACCGCTTCGCGGCCATTGCATTTCTTCGCCTATGCCTGGGGGGAGATCAGCGATGAGTTTTCAGAAACGCAATCCGGCGCGCTTGAGGCCTTCCGTCGCTGGGGCTTCAAGGTCAATCCGAAATCGCAGTGCGTCCTTGGCGCGCATGGTCTGCTCGCTATTTACGATCATATCCAGAAGGAACGCTCTGAACTCGGCTACGACATCGACGGCGTGGTCTATAAGGTGGACCGGCTCGACTGGCAGAGGCGGCTCGGCTTCGTATCGCGTTCGCCACGCTGGGCGATTGCGCACAAGTTTCCGGCGCAGCAGGCTCTGACGCGACTGACGGCCATCGATATTCAGGTCGGGCGCACCGGCACGCTGACGCCGGTGGCGCGGCTGGAGCCGATCAATGTCGGCGGTGTGGTGGTCACCAATGTCACCCTGCACAATGCCGATGAGATCGCGCGCAAGGATATCCATCTGGGCGACATGGTGCGCGTGCAGCGCGCCGGCGACGTGATCCCGCAGATCGTCGGCGTCGAGCTGAACGAGCGGCCTAAGGTGGCGAAGCCGTATGAATTTCCGACGTTTTGCCCATGTCCGCTGAAAACCGAGGTGGTTCGCGACGCCAACGTCAAGGGCGAGGAAGGCGTGGCGCGCAAATGCTCCGGCGATCAGGCCTGCCCGCACCAGCACGTCGAATATCTGAAATATGTCTGCAGCCGCCGCGTGCTCGATATCGAAGGTTTGGGCGAAAGCAATATCGACATCTTCCACCGTGCCGGTCTGCTTGACGAACCGGCGGACATTTACCGCCTGCATGAGCGCGCCGACCGGGTGCGCGCCGCCGTGCTGGAGGAGCGCAAGCGCCAATCCGCGGAGCGGCGCGAAAAGAGCGGACAGAGCGTGGATAAGGCGCTGGCCGACGAGGACCGCGCCTTTGCCGGGATCGACAAGCTGTTCGCCGCCATCGAGGACCGGCGCGCCCTGCCGCTCGACCGCTTCATCGCAGCGCTCGGCGTCCGGCATGTCGGCGAGACGACTTCGCGCCTGCTGGCCCGCGCCTACGGCTCGGAGCGGCATTTCCATGAAGCCATGACGGCGGCGGCGGGCGGCGATGAAGAAGCGAAGCAGCATTTGATCGATATCGACCAGATGGGGCCGGTGGTCGCGGGGACGATCCTCAGCTATTTCGCCCATCCCTATCAGCGCGACATCTATGAACGCTTCAAGGCGCAGGTGACGGTCGAGGACGCCGAAGCCGTTGCAGGCGACCACGCGATTTCCGGCAAGACTGTGGTCTTCACCGGCACATTGGAGCGCATGACGCGCGACGAGGCCAAGGCGCAGGCCGAACGTCTGGGCGCCAAGGTGGCCGGTTCGGTGTCGGCCAGGACCGACTATCTGGTCGCCGGTCCGGGGGCAGGCTCCAAGCTGAAAAAGGCCGCCGATCTTGGTGTCACGGTGCTCAGCGAGGATGACTGGCTCAGCATGGTGGGGGCGTGAAGGTCGCGCTCGTCACCGGAGCCGGATCGGGCATCGGCCGGGCGGTGGCGCGCGGGCTGGCGGCGGAGGGCTACGCGCTCGTTCTGGCCGGACGGCGGCAGGAGGCTTTGCTGGAGACAGCGGCGGATGCTCTCTGCGTGGCGACCGATGTGCGCCGGGCAGAGGATGTCGCGGCTCTGTTCGACGCCGCTGTGGCGCGCTATGGCCGCGTCGATCTGGTGTTCAACAATGCGGGCGTCAGCGCGCCGGCGGTTCCGCTCGATGAACTGCCGGTGGACGCCCTCCGTAATCTGATCGACACCAATGTCACCGGCATGTTGCTGTGCGCGCGTGAAGCCTTTCGCGTCATGAAGGCGCAATCGCCGCAAGGGGGACGCATCATCAATAATGGCTCGGTCTCGGCTTACGCGCCGCGTCCCAACGCCGCGCCCTATGCGATGAGCAAGCACGCCATCATTGGCCTGACCAAGGCGCTGATCCTCGACGGGCGCGCGCACGGTATTCTGTGTTCGCAGATCGACATCGGCAATGTCGTCTCGGATATGTCGGCGCGCATGGAGACGGGCGTGCTACAGGCCGACGGCGCGACGCGACCGGAACCGCGCATGGATATGGACGCGGTGGTCAGGACGGTCCTGCATATGGCCAGCCTGCCGCCGGAAGCCAATGTCCCGTTCGTCACGGTAATGGCGTCGGGCATGCCGCTGTACGGGCGGGGCTAAAATTACAGCGGTGCGCAGGCCTCTTGCAGCCAGGCGCGCACCTCAGGCGAGACTCGCGGGCCGACCAGTTCCAGCACGCGGGCGTGGTAGAGGTCCATATAGAGGCGCTCCTGTTCACTCAGCATCGAAACCTCGATCAGATTACGGTCGATGGGGGCCCAGGTCAGGTTCTCGAAGCCGAGCATCGGACGCTCGCCGCCTTCGGGTACCGAAGGTTCGGTGACGAATTGCAGATTCTCGATGCGGATGCCGTAGGCGCCCGACTTGTAATAGCCCGGTTCGTTCGAGACGATCATGCCGGGTTGCAGCGCATATTTGTTGAGCGCCTTGGAGATGCGCTGCGGCCCTTCGTGAACGCCGAGATAGACGCCGACTCCATGGCCGGTGCCGTGATCGTAATCGAAGCCCTCGGCCCACAGAAACTGGCGCGCAAAGGCGTCAAGCTGCGTGCCGACCGTGCCCGCCGGAAATTTGACCGTCGCCAGCGCGATATGGCCCTTCAGCACCAGAGTGAACATGCGGCGGTGTTCGGCGGAGGGTTCCCCGATCGCCATGGTGCGGGTGACGTCGGTGGTGCCGTCCATGAACTGCGCGCCGGAATCGACCAGCAGCAGATTACCCTGACCGGTCCTGATGTCGGACTGGACATTAACCTTATAGTGCGGAAGCGCGCCGTGCGGACCGAAGCCGGAAATGGTGTCGAAGGACAGGTCTTTCAGGTCGGAGGCCGTGCGGCGGATCGATTCCAGCTTCTGCGCCACCTCGATTTCGCTGAACGGCTTTTCCTGCGCCTCGGTGGCGACCCAGTACAGGAATGTCGAAAGCAGGGCGCCGTCGCGGATGTGCGCGGCCTTGGTTCCGGCGATCTCGACCGCATTCTTGCAGGCGCGCGGCAGCAGGCACGGATCGTCGGCGGCCACCGGCGTCGCGCCAGCGTCACGGATCGCCTGCATCCAATAGGCCGAGGACAATTGCCCGTCGATCAGCACCGACTGGCCTTTAAAGGCATGCAGGCTGGCCTCGACCTCGTCCGGCCCCTTGACCGACACCTCATTGCCGAGCCATTCCAGCAGGCCCTCGCTGATCTTGGCCGGTTCGATGAACAACTCGGCCGAGCCGTCATTTTTCAGAATCGTCTGGCCCAGCGGCAGGGGCGAACGGATCACGTCGCCGCCACGAATATTGAACAGCCAGGCCAGGGACGAGGGCGCGGTGATCAGGGCGGCCTGAATGCCGTGGCTTTTCAGCGCATGGGCGATCTCGGCGCGCTTGTCGGCGGACGCCTTGCCCGCAAAGTCGAGCGGCTGGGGGACGATCTTCGACATCGGCTGTGCCGGACGGGCCGCGCCCCAGGCGAGGTCGATCGGGTTCGGCGACACGGCTTTCAGCGTCACGCCCGCTCCCCTGGCGGCGGCTTCGAGGCGCCCGACATGTTCCGGGCTGACAAGGCGCGGATCATAGCCGATCACCGAACCTGACGGCGCCGTGGCGACCGCATCGCTCAAGGAGCCTGCGTGAAAATCCTCGACCGAAAAGACGCTCGGATCGGCCTGTTCGCGCGATTGCAGGGTGTAACGCCCATCAGCGAACAGAACGGCGCGGTCCATGAAGATGATCGCCGCCCCCGCCGAGCCGGTGAAGCCGGACACCCAGGCCAGACGCTCATTGGCGTCGGGCAGGTATTCGTTCTGATGCTCGTCCTCGTGCGGCACGATAAAGCCATGGAGCCCCAGAGCCCGCATCTGCGCCCGCAGCGCCGCGACATTGCTGACGCCCTGCGCCGGGGTCGTGGTCACGTCGAACGACTGGAAGAAGGCGGTGTCGGCGGTCATGGCGGGGGCCTCTTAGCTGGAGCGTTTCCCCAAAAAGTGGTTCCACTTTTTGGATAAGGAAGAGCGATAAACCAAAGGCTTAGAGCGCCGATCTGATTCTATCAGATCGAAAAGCGCTCTAAGACTGAACCCTATATAGACCCGCGCCTGGACGTTTCAAATGAATCTTACTCGAACTGTATCTTGTCGAGATAGAAGGGCTTGGCGCCGTCGCCGCCCGCCTGGAACCACAGGCCGTCGATCATCTTGCCGACGGCGTTCAAATCCTTGAGCGTAATCGCGGCGGGCTGCCAGGTTTTGGCCTTGAGCGTGATGGTGACTCCAGGTTCGACCGACTTGCCGTCGACCAGGGCCTTGACCATCAGGGTCTGTCCGCCCTCGGCGCCGCCATTGGCGTAGAAGGTCAGCTTGCTGTAGGGCGTGGCGTCGAACGGATCGTGATGGAAGGCGACCGCCTGATAGGCGGTTCCTTCGGCGCGCAGCGGCTTGACCCTGCCGGCGTCGACGCTGAGTTCGACCTTGGCCCAGCTCCAGTTCTGCCAGTTATTGACCAACGCATCGTCATATATGGCCATCGGCGCGGTCTGAGCGCGGGCGTTAAGAGTGAAGCCTGCGCTCGCAACAATGGCGGACGCAAAGAAGGCGCGGCGTGACAGCATGATAAATCTCCCTAATATTATTATTTGAAAGATTTAATGCGCGCTTGTCATATAAATGCAAGAGGATAGACCGCCTTTTATGCTTTTTGCATCACCAGTGTGCACCAGGCGTCACGGTGGATGCGGCGGACCAGCCGGAAGCCGTGGCTCAGATAAGCCGCTTTGACGAAGCGCTCCTGCGTACGCAAAAGGCCTGACAGGATGACGAGGCCGCCGGGCTTCAGCGCGCCGCGGATCGGCATGCTAAGGCTGACCAGAGGGCGGGCCAGAATATTGGCGAAGACGAGATCGTAGGGCGCGTCCTGGCGCACCTTGCGGTGATTGAGGCCATTGGCGTGGACGAAACGCGCGCGGCTCTGGTTGAGCGCGGCGTTTTCATTGGAGATACGCACCGAGATCGGGTCGATATCGGTGCCGACGGCGGTTTTCGTCCCGGTCTTGGATGCGGCGATGGCCAGCACGCCGGTGCCGGCGCCGACATCGAGCACGCGGTTAAAGCGATGCGATTTCAGAAGGTCGTTATAGGCGATCAGGCAGCCGACCGTCGTGCCGTGATGGCCGGTGCCGAAGGCGGCGCCCGCCTCGATGCGCAGATTGACCGTACTGGTCGGGGCCTGACCGCGATCATGAATGCCGTAGATGAAGAAGCGGCCCGCACGCACCGGCGGCAGACCCGACAGGGCCATGGCCAGCCAGTCGGCGTCGGCCAGAGTTTCGACCGTGACGTTCAACTCAGGATGACCGGCCAGCACGGCCTGAAGCTGCGCGTCCTCGTCGTCCGTGGTCGGAAAGGCGTCGATGCGCCAGATGTCGCGGTCCTCGTCCTCTTCGAGAATCGAATAGGTGGCGCCTTCCAGCACGTCGTCGGCGTCTATGGCGTCGGCGGCGGCCTCGGCGATGCGGCGCGGGCCGCGCGCGACGATCTGTTGCGGATTGTAGGTCATGATGCTCTGCGGTAAGGTCTGTAACGGGTTCGTTGATTCCACCGCCCGATTCGGATAACGTCGAATCTTCACGGTGCGGTTTGTAAGCGACAGGCATTTAAGGACAGAC
>DATMTF010000140.1:0-11705 GCA_035565015.1 Asticcacaulis sp.
GCCGCAAAATCAAACAAACGGGCGGGGGAACACATGGCCAAGACATCTGTCCATGTTCGGCGCTTCGGTCTTGTCGCGGCATTGGCCCTGACAGGCCTGACCTTGATAGTCAGCCAGGCGACATCCGGCGACACCACTTACAAATATGACGATCTGGGCCGCGTCGTTCAGGTTGATCATCCCAACGGACAGCGCACGACCTATAGCTACGATCTCGCCGACAATCGCACCGCTACATCGACGTTCGCCGCTTCGACGAACAGTCCGCCCACCTGTCCGTCCTTTACTATGACGATTAGCCCTCCCATCACCTCGCCGATCCAGGTTCAGGTGCCGTTCGGCCAAGGTTGCAGCGACCCTGATGGCGACACCATCACCACCAATCCGACGCCCTATACCGTCACCGTCTATATTCACACATCGACGCCCTATTCCTACACCGCCTCTGACGGCCACGGCGGGACCACGACCGCGACCATCACCGTCTATAGACCCTGATCCTTCTGGAAGACGCAAAATGTTCAAGCCAATTCTCTTGTCTGTCGCGGCATTGGCTCTTGCGACCTCGGCAGCGGCTCAGAATCCTGCCCCACTTACTTGTAAAGACATAAATGTGCCCTTGAAGAACATGCCCAGCGATGTTCCGGTGAGCATAAGCTTCACGCCCGACCAACTTGTGGCGCAATGCACGTCCGCATCAGGCGCGCCGCTCAGCCTCGTCGCTCCAATCAACGGTATCGCTTTGGCGCCCTCGATCGGCGAGGTGAAGACGGCGGATTTCACCGTCAAAGATGACAAAGGAAATACCGCCTCTGCAAAGGTCACCGTCTCACGCCCATAAAGGTTCAGATAAACCAGGCAAACCAAGGCCATGACCAAGGATGCCTAGTCATTACCCTCCGCTGACCGACCCAATGTCCGTCAGCGCTGTGAGGACGCCCGCCATCAATCCACCTATGAGAGCGCCTAGGCCGATGATGAGCAAAGGCCCTAACAATTTAGATCCCTTGTCTATCTTGGACAAAGCAATAGCTTCTTCTCTCTCGCCTGCGCGCATAAGCATGGGACCGAGCGTACTGGAGGCTTCCCCGACTTCACAGAGACGAATTATCGGTTCGGGCATCCCTCTGACCTGACGAAAGGCGTCGCTCAACGTCCTTCCCTGGCGGATAACAGACGTGACAATCTCGATGCGTTTGTAAGCCTCATGATTGGCGAGGCTCCGCTGGCAGAGCCGAAGCGCATCAATAATACTGGCCCCTGACAGCAGACTCTCGCCCAAGGCGCGGACATATCCACCATAAATCAGTCGCTGCGCGATCGACCCAAGCGCGCCATCCAATAGCCACCGATCGGTCCAGGTTTTCAGACCCACATAGCGCCAGCCGAGGATAATTGCCATGGAGGTGATGAACAAGCCCGCGAGGAGATAAGGCCAGCCATATCCTATGCCCTGGCTGACGGCGAAAATAACCGAAAAATAGAAGGGCAGCTTTTGTCCGTTGTCGAGCAGAAGAGGCGCTATTGCAGGCACCACAACAAGCAAAATAACGCCCAACGCCGCCACCGCGCTGACAAAAACAAACGCTGGATAGCTTAATGCTTCGAAGAGTTGTTGACGTATCTTGCGTCGCATGGCGAGCACGCTCGCGGCGCTATCAAGACCTGCAGGAATATCCCCCCTCGCCTCGCCTGCGGCGATCAGTCCCCGCAGATGAGTCAGAAGTTTTGGGATGACCGGCGCCAGCGCCAGATCAAGACTGGAGCCGCTCAATATGGCTTGAGAAACCGCCTTCATACCCCCCGTCTCTTGACCTAGGACGCCGAGCGCCGTGCGGATATCGGCGCCAGCACGAAGCAAGACGGCGAGATTGCGCATGAGATCTTCAAGCTCAAGGTCGGTGATCGCCTTGCGTCGAAGCCGATCGAACAGGCGAGATTTTGCAGAAACCCGGGACGCTCCAGCTGCAATTTCTGTCCGGATCGACAACGGAGAGAGGCTTTCGGCCCGCAGACGCGCATAGGCGTCCGCTTCACTTGAGGCGAGGATACGTCCTTGCCTGCTCTTGCCGTTCGCCCGAACGGCCTTGTAACGGTAGCTTATCAATGCGCTCATGGCTTAGTCGTCGAGAATCATGAGGACCTCTTCGAGTGAGGTCTCGCCGAGTTCAATCTGACGAAGTCCTTCGACGGCCATAGAGATAAACCCTCCCTCCCGCCACCAGGATTTCAAAGTTTCCAGATGCGCGCCTGCGCTCACCAGACCAAGATAGCGATCATCGCTCCAGTAACCCTCGGCCAACGCGATCCGACCCGCATAGCCTGACCCGCGGCATTTGGGGCATCCCGTGGCCACAAACGCGCTTTGGGGCATGCGTTGCCCAAGACGGCGGGCCAGACCGGCCAAGCCCTCGCTGATGTCGGATGGCTGACGGCAGGTCGTGCAAAGCCTTCGCACCAGCCGTTGCGCGACGACGCCTTTCATAGATGCCGCCAACTGATAGGGCTCTATTCCCATGTCGTGAAGTCGTGGTGCGACCGCTAACGCCGTATTGGCGTGCACCGACGCCAGCACCAGATGCCCGGTCATGGCGGCTTGCACAGCCACAGCAGCCGTCTCAGCGTCGCGGATTTCGCCAACGAGAATGACGTCTGGATCTTGACGCAGAAACGAGCGTAGACACGTAGCGAAGGTCAGACCGATGCCGCTCTGCACCTGGGTTTGCGAGACATGTTCGAAATGCCGCTCGACGGGATCTTCCACGCTAAGTATCTTTTTGCCGGAGCCTTTGAACGCCGCAAGCAAGGCGTAAAGCGTGGTCGTTTTACCCGATCCCGTGGGGCCGGTGACGAGGAATAGACCGTGTGGGGTGCGCGCTGCTTTTTCGAGAAGCGCTGCAATGTGAGCCGGCAGATGTAGCGATGCGATATCCTGGGGCGCGCTCGCCCGGTCGAGAAGCCGTAATACTGCGCCCTCGCCAAAAACATTGGGCGACGTCGCGACCCGAACGTCAATTGACCGACCGGCATTGATGAATGAGGCCCGACCGTCCTGCGGCAGCCTTCGCTCCCCGACGTTGAGGTTGGACAAGACCTTGATACGCGATACGCAGGGGCCAGCCAGATCGGATGAAACCGTTAAATAATCGATCATTCGCCCATCGATCCGTAAGCGGATCAAAAGGTCATTCCGTCGCGGCTCAAAATGGATGTCCGACGCATTGCGTTCCACCGCAGCGGCAAACGCCTGTGTCACCAGCTCAACCGCCTTGCCTTCAACCCCATGATCTTCAACAAACGCCATATCCCGCTCAACGCGGCGTTCGTCCAGAAAATGATCACTTTGAATCTCATACGCATCGGCGTCGAAGGCGCGTCGCCAGTCGCCCAGGCGCGCGACCACGAATCGCACGTTCCGACCTGTGGCGAAGCCGAGGCCAGCTCGCATTTCATCATCGAAAGGGTCGCAGACCGCACAGATCAGGGTGTCGCCTTCCAGCCTAAGGGGCAAGGCTCTGACCTTACGGAGAAACTCTTGCCCAACGCCAATCTCTGCGAAATCAACACTTGGCGGCTCGGCGTTCAAATCCCAGACGGAAAGTCCTGTCACGGCGGCATAGGTATTGGCCAGATCCTCATCTGACAGCAGACCCAGTTGATTGAGGACCTGCTCAAGCGGTTGACCTGTCCTATCCGCCACGACCCGAGCGCGGCTAATCGCTTCAGGCGCGATCAATCCTTCAGAAAGCATTCGCTCAAGAACATCTTCACGAACGAGGTCGAATTCGGACATGGCGCCCCTCCCCGCAACAGTCTTCGCCCAATCCTGAGGCAGGATCAATAGCTGATCGGGCATAGGCATCGCCTTGCAAGCTGTGGCCATTGGGAGCACTTAATCCTAAGCCCGTAACGGCGACGTTGATCAGTCACGGAGCGATCAGGGCGAAATAGGTCAAAATCGTCGCCCCTGTGAGCATAGGCCCAAACGGTATCTGCCCCCCAGCGTCTTTCGGCCGAAGCCGAACCGCCAAAAGTCCCAATCCCGCGGCGATAACCATCATCAGGGACGTCCGATCGCCCAGCCCTAACGCCACGGCAGAGACGAGCTTTACATCCCCCCAACCGAGCATGGGCTTCAATCGCTTGCGCTCGAGCGAGAGCTTTAGCCCGGACAGGATCAGCGCGCTAATTATAGACGCTAAAAAGCCCGCCCCAAGTTCGTGATGCCTGTAAGCCAGCATCGCGCTGACGGTCACTATCGGTATCGTGAAGACATCCAGTAATCGGTAGGTGCGCAGGTCCACGATCGCGGTCGTCAGAAGCAACATGGCGAGCGCGCCGATCAGCACCCCATCCAGCCCCGGCCACCACCAAAGGCAAAGGGGCAAGAGGACAAGGCCAGCGAATTCGGATACCGGCTGCAAGGGATCGATCTGGGCGCGGCAGGTCCGGCATCTTCCTTTAGACGTCACATAGCCAAGGATCGGGATCGTCTCTCGGACGGAAAGCTGCCGTCCGCATCCATCGCAACAGGATCGCCCACGCCAGGGATTGCGGCCCTCAGAAAGGCGTATCGCTGCCGTCGCGGCAAAGGCGCCAATACTTGCGCCGATAAGTGCCGCGGCCCCTAATTCGATAGCGGTTGGGTCCAGCAGCACGCCCTACTTCACCGTCTGCGTAATGTCCTTGTCGGCGCCCTGCCCGCCTGGCTTGCCATCGGCGCCAAGGATGGTCACGCTCGCGCCCTGGTCTGAGACCGCATAGACGATAGGCCGTCCCCAAGGGTCGTTGATCGATTTGTCGGATTTCAAATAAGGCCCAAGCCATCCATCGATGCCCGGATCGGTCACAAGGGCTTTAAGGCCCTCCTGCTGGGTTGGAAACCGCCCGACATCGTCCTTGAACATGTCGAGCGAGGTCGCGGTCGTATCAAGTTGCAGGCTCGCCGTCTTGGCGCGCGCGCGGCCCAGTTGTCCAAGTAGCGATGGCGTGAGAACGGCGGCGATCAGGGCGATGATGACAATCACAACCAGCATTTCCGTCAGGGTGTAGCCACCCTCAGGATCATCCCGGAGCTTGTCTTCACTTACGGCTGTGTTTTCAGATACCGACATGTCGGCGACTCCCCCAGGGCTTCCTCGTCTTGCGACACTACAGCGTAAATATGCATCGGATCACCTAAAAAGCGCACGCTCTCCTCAACGACGCGATTGCCGCTGACAGCGCGCAGGCGCCAGACCTCTCCATCGTGACCGCCTGAGGCAATCAGGCCGACGGGCTTTGGAAACGGATGGTCCGGCAGGGTCTGACCATCCTCAGAAAATAACGTGCGCAGACAATCCTGGTTTTCCGTTTGGCGAAGCGTGTCGACGCTAAGCGAGGTGTAGGCCGTTAAGATGTCTGGACTGATCTTAGCGATCTGAGCCAGAGGCCATTTGCGCGCCTCCTGCTCCGCGCGCACATGCACCGTCATCGCGCCCTGGGGGGTAGATATGGTTTCATCCCGCGTTATTGTCGCCGCACCCGCTGTTACGGCGATGTAGGCGCCCGTCCGCAGCAGAGCGGTATTGATCGCCTCCTGCTGTTGAGTGCGAAAAAGCGCGCGTTTAGCGGCGCGGGCCTGCGATGTCGCCAGAGTGATCATCCCCGTGCACAGGATCGAGAGCGCCGCGCAGAGAATGATGGCTGTCAGGCTGGCGTATCCTGCCTCCGGATCCTCACGGCATGACATGGTTCGCCGGCACATCGATAAAGCCGCTGCGCATCAGATCCTGCAGATCTGCGCTAAGATTGGCGGTTAGGGCCGTGTAGTCGGATTGATCATGCATGATGCGCGCCTTGAGGAGGATAATCAGCTCTGTTCGCTGCCCGCTGTTGGTCTGGCCTTTAAACAGGCCGCCGATAAATGGCACGTTCTTCAGACCCGGCACGCCGTTGTCGCTGGTGGAGTCGCTGGAACTGATCAGACCCCCCAGAGCGATAACGGCGCCCTCAGGCACGATCAGGCTGGAGGCGAGTTTGCGCTGATTGATGGTCGGCGAGTCGATGCCGGACGTCACGGTTTTGGCGACCGAACTAACCTCCTGCGAAATGTCCAGCAGGATGCGGTTTCCGTTGGTGATGCGCGGCGTCACCTTGAGAAGCACGCCTGTGTCGCGATAATCGACAGAATTGACCAGCGGCGCCGTGCTGGTGGTGGTCGATTGCGCTGATTGCACGACCACGGGCACCTGATCGCCGACCTGTAAGGTCGCAGGAGAGTTCTCGATCGTGGTGATCTTGGGCGCAGAGACGATCTTGACCTTGGATTGCGAACTTAAGGCCGTGAGCGCTGCGGAGATGTCGCTACCGACATAGGTCGCCGAAAACCCCGGCGCGATCGGAGAAAATGATGTGGAATTCGTTGTGTAGTTGCTCACGGTCAGGTCGCCGTGCGAGGCGATCTTGGACCAGTCGATGCCGTAGTTCAGATCCTTGTTCAGCGTCACCTCGACAATCGAAGCCTCGATGAAGATCTGCGCAGGTTCGCGATCAATGTCCTGCAACACCTGCTGCAGGTGCACGAGCACCGCGTCGGGCGCGTCGATGATCACCGAGTTCGTGTCCTTGTCGGCGACGATGCGGATATTCTGGCCGTTCGCGCTCATCGGCTGCGTGGCCGGAGACGGCGTCGTAAGCCTGGTTCCAGCTGTTGGGGTATTCGCCGGAGCTGATGAATCGACAGGAGAAGCGGACGGCTCGTTGGCGCCTGAGCTGATGCCTGCGACTGCGCTGAGGGTCGCGGCAAGACTCTCGGCCGATGCGCCCTTGGGGTGATAGACAAACACCTTGGTCGCCATATCCTGCGATGGCACGTCAAGGCGGCGAATGAATTCGCCAACCTGATCCAGAGCCTGCGATGACTGCGAGAAAGCGAATATCCCGTTGAGACGCTTCATCGGGGCGATGGCGACGCTCGATGTCCCCGACGCCTTGAGAATGTCGCCAAGATCATCCGCCACGTCTTCGGCGCTGGCGTTGCTGAGATTGAAGAACCTGATCCTTGACTCCGCCAGCGTGCTCTTGTCGAACAGGGCGATCGTCGTCAGGGCATTGTCGAGTTCTTCCGCCCGCCCCCCTAAGATGATCAGGTTCAGCTTGTCCGATGAGAAGAGGACGAGATTGGCATCAGACACCGTGCCCAGTGCCTTGGCGATTTCGCTGGCTGAGCCGTAGTTGATCGGCACAGCGCGGACCTGATAGCCGACGCCGGAAGGCCGGGCCGCGCTCGTCGTGATCTGGCCGCCCACCGCGGCCGTCTTGCGCGATTGCAGGACGACCGTATCGCCATCATGCGTCATGACCACATCATATTGCGCCAGCGCTGTCTCAAAGGCCGCCAGGAGCTGCGCGCGCGTCAGGCGCTGCTCGATGGTGAAGGTCATCTTCCCCGTCACGCCCGGCTCGACGCGATAGGCCACCCCCAGGCTATTGCCGAGGATTTCCTGCGCCACCTGAGAAATATCCGCGTCCTTGAATGCGAAGATATAGGTCTGCTGGCCGCTTGCCGCATAGACGCGCGTCGGCGCTGTAAGACCAAAGACCATGGGAGCCGCAATCAGGCTGAAGCTTATGGCCGTAAGACGTGACCGAATACGCAAACTCAAATCCTATCCCCCCGCCGCCGATGACGATGCGGACCCTTGCGCTGTCGGCGCGTCATTGATGCTGATAATCCGCTCACCCAAGGGCGTGTCGAACCGGGCGGAGGTGGCGGTGACGTCCGTCAACTGCACATCATCGCTCACCTGCCCAACGCTGATCCAGGCAGGCTGCCCGCCATCGATCGCAACCAGGGCCGCCTTACGGCCGGGCGAGATCGACAGTCCGAAGATCTGGAAGGTCTTGTCCTTGTAGGCGCCTGCGCCCGTGCTCATGATAAACACCGGCCGACTGCTCAGAAGCGTGACGTCGTCGGCGACAGGGTTCAATGAGGATGTCGTCTCCGTTTTCAGCTTGAGCGCCTCCAACGCGTCCAATTGCTTGACGTCGGCGCGCGTCGGATCGAACATCAGGGAGAAGACAAATATGGCGACGACGCTGCACGCGCTCACCATCAGGTAGGGCTTTAGCTTTTCCATCGACAAAACAGGCGCCCCTCTACATCAAGATCGACCGAACTGGTCTGGTTGCGCAAGGACAGGGTGTCGAGAAAAAGCCTGGGCTGATAACGGCGCAGGACCTGGAGGCTCCGCATCGCTTCTTCATAACTGCCGCTGCCTTTGAGGCTTAGCTTATAGGCGCGTAACGGGAAGCGATCGCCCGCCTGACCGGCGTCGGCGATATCGAGCGCCTCCACTTTGAGACCACTGTTCATCAGGGCGTTGGTGAGCTGGTTGCGCAAGGCTTCATCGATCTGACCGGCGCACACCGAGCCCGCAGGGTAAGCGTTCAGATCGCCGCGCGCGTCGGTGGCGGAGCGAATGCTCTTGCTTTGCGTCTCAAGCGCCGCCAGGCGCGCCCGTGCATCCGTTGGTCTCGACAGAAAGAGACCGCCAAGCCCGACCAGAGCCAACAGGGCCGCGACACCCCAGGCCAGTAAGGGAACCTCCATCGAGGTCTTCTGAGGCCGCTTTCTGGAGGACAGGAAATCATCGATCATGACCCGGCTCCGTCTTCTTTGGCCGATACCCAGAGCCAGACACCTCTACGGACTGGCTTTGTGGCCTTACGCAGCGGCAAAGTCGCGTCAGTGACGGGCGGGGTTGCCCCTCGCACCTCGACCGCCCAGTAGCCATGGTTCCAATAGAAGGCGTCAATGCGGGCGTTGGGGTCGCGTTGCAGGCTCAGCGTCTTTAAATCGCTTATGGCCTGGTCGATGGTCCGGTTGCGCACGCCCAAATCTTCCAGGGCCAGCGCATCGGCATGGGCGCGGCGTGACCGCTCCGCCTGATGCGTCTGCCGCTCCATGCGCGCCTCCTGGCGGGTGAGTTGATCGGCTTCAGCCGCGCGGCGGTGCAAGGCTAGGCTAGCCATGGCGATCAGGCCAACAAGGATCACCCCGCCAAAGGCGAGGATCATGGCTCTGTCACGACTTTGTGCGATCTTGCTGGCGCGCGACGGCATGTCGATATTGAGCGTCTGCCCCTGGGCTTCGACCTGGAATTTGAGGCCCTCGCGCAGGTCGACGCAGCGCAGGTAAATCGCGACAAACTTGCCAGGCTCGTTCCATGCCCAGCCGCTGAGACGACGCACGATCACCGTGACGTCGTCGCCAGATAAGGGAGACGTGTGCTGCGCCTCCAGCCGTGCGGCGCGCGTCTGATCCCACGGCCACGCCGGCGGCGCGGTGACGACGCGCGTGAACGGCTTGAAGCCCGCCCTTTGTGGGATGTTGAGATCGTTCATGGCCCCGCGCCCTTGGTCCCCCTACCCGCCCGCCGCGCTCTTTTGATCTTCGCTTAAGCTTCGGCAGGTTCGGGAAATCATATCAAACTGGCAATCGGCTCCCTGTTCAACTGGTAATTTAACAATCGCCAAAGTTTTCCCCGCCTTGCTACGCCAGACAACGGCTTCGAGACGACGGGTTTCGCCAACCTTAAGGTTCTGAACCGGCCATGCGTTCAGACTCTCGCCCTGGCTGACATAGGCTAATTCGCCGTGGGGGACGCTGAGGCGACAGTCGTGCACGCCTCTCTGAATGTTGGCGTCACAGGAATAGCCTATGGTCCTTTTGTCGCCATCAATGCGATTGTCTATAATCGGTTGCCGCGCCAGGAGCTGCGCCTGCAAGTTCTCTGCGAATGTTTTGACGGCTCTGGCCTCATTGCGCGTTGTGATAAGCCTCTGATCGTAACGCGAAACCAGTTTGACCGCGGCTAAAAGTCCCGCTATCGACAGGCTGATGATGAGCAAAGCAACCAGCATCTCGGTCAGCGTGAAACCGGCGTCGGCGGCCTTGTCGTCCACAGTCATGACGCAGACCGATCGCACCAGCGCGTCGCCGTCATGCGCCAGGTCTTATGTGCGGTAGCTTGACTGACCGTCGCGTCGAGCTGGCAAAGCTCGATGCGGTCCATTTGCAGGCTTGTTACCGTCACCTCGGTGACGAGGTCGCCGTCCCGTCCTGGATAGCGGCCGGGTCGGGACGGCGCTGTGGCCAGGGCGTGGACCAAAGCGAGGCGGGCGGCATCGGTGTGGCGCGCGGTTTCACCCGAATGGCGGGCTATGCGCAATGCGCTCAGGCAGAGCGTCAGCGACAAGGCGATGATGGCGACGCCGATCATGGCGTCCACCATCATAAAGCCTGCATCTGCCTGTGAATGCCCCCGCATACCCTTGCCTCGCCCTGCGCGCACTATGGACGCGCAGATTTATGCCCTTCAGCCTAACAGATGGCTTCACAGTCAGCAATCAAGCGTTGTAGATTGTCATCATGGGGGAAGCACAAAAAAGCCGAAACATAATCTCAGACGGACGCTCGCCGTGAGCGCCTCGGTCCTTTTGCATATCCTTCTCTTCACGGCCTTCGCCATCTCTTCAAGCACGACCGCTGAGAGAGAAACCAAGGGCGACGGTCAGGCCGATGTTGAGGGCTTCCAGCTTGACCTCGTGGGCGTGCACCATCCCTCAAATCCTGCGGCAAGTCAGATTCAAACGCAGGAACAGGCGGCACAGCAGAGCGCCATGCAAGCCTTCCAGCAGATGGCCAACCAGGCGAGCCCCTCCGACGCTAAGCCGAGCGATTATAGTCTTTCGAAATCGCAACCGAAGTCGCTCGCGCAGGTGTTCGGCGCCGATCCGTTCCAGCCTTCTTCGCCTGCAGATGCCAGCGAGGCGGCGAAGACCCGGAAGGCTTCCCATGTCGAGGTTAAAAACAGCAATAGCGCCACGATGAACGATCTGTGGAAGGCGATCGAGCCTTGCTGGCGGCGCGTGGCGGATAGGTCGACTGAGAGCGTCACACTGCAGGTGAGTTTTTCGCCATTAGGGAATCTCGCCAAGCCGCCGACGATCCTGCGTGCGCCTGGCACGCATGTCGATGATCGGCTTTTAAGGTCGGAGAACCAGGCGATTACGGCTCTGGCGCAGTGTGGGCCTTATCTGATGGCCTATGGACAGCAGGATGTGAGGGTGATGTTTCCGAGGATTTAGCAGCGAAACGAGGCCCTACTTCACTTAAGAGCGTGTCCAAATTGCCGGGTCCAGCTCTCTTTCACATTTTTCGCCATTTCGCGTATCCATTTCGCGTATATTGCGTACAAAGCTGACAGCAAAATGCCGAAAAACGCGAATATAGCATCTCCACGCCAAACTGTTCCCGGGTTGTTCCAGACTTGGGCGCCTTGCATTGGGAGTGCGAGCTCGACCTCGTCATCGATCGATTTTCCAATAAATGGCGTCGCCCGTGGACTATGCTCGGCTTCAAATCCGCGGTTTGTGCCGACACCATCTTGAGCGGCATCGAGCTCGTGCATATGATCCGCAAAGGTCAATTGGAGCCAATCGACAGGCGGATTCTAACTCTGGCCGGTCAGTTCGAAAGCCTCGCGGCCTAATTCACAATGTCAACGCCCGAAGCCTACCACAAGCCAAGGTTTGCGACAAAACCCCTAAGTCCCGTCGAATATCGAAAAAGCCTCGGCTTAAACACGTAAACCAGTCCAACTTTTTATCCGCACCCCCAAGGGGACGGCATTGAATGCGATTTGACACACATCGGTTCT
>DATMTF010000141.1:0-7795 GCA_035565015.1 Asticcacaulis sp.
GCGGGTTGGATAACGGCGGCTTATCTGGCGAAGATATTGTCGCATGATTTGCCTGGCGGGCTGGATATTGTTCTCGTTGAGGCGCCGGAAATTGGCGTCATCGGCGTTGGCGAGGGGACTTTTCCCAGCATCCGCAAGACGTTCGCCCGTATCGGGCTTGACGAAGAAACCCTGATCCGCGAGGCCAGCGCGACCTACAAGCAGGGCATCCGCTTCGTGAACTGGAAGGGCGTTACGGACGAACGGGGACAGGATGCCTACTTCCATCCGTTCCAGATTTCCGCGCAGCATACAGATTTCGATCTTCTGCCCTATTGGCTGCTCGGCGTCGCTGGCGATGTCAGTTGGGAAAGCGTCTGCACCGTGCAGCAACGCGTCGCCGACGCCGGAAAAGCGCCCAAGCTGATCAATCAGCCTGGACACAACGGCGCGCTTACCTATGCCTACCATTTCGACGCCGTTCAACTGACCGGAGTCTTGCGCAAAAAAGCGATTTCGCTTGGCGTCAGACATATCGAAGACAAGGTTGAACAGGTCGTCGTCGGCGACAATGGCTTTATCGAGCGTCTCGTCACGCGGGCGCATGGCGATCTTCAGGCGGACCTCTACATCGATTGTACGGGATTTAACGCCCAACTGATCGGCAAGGCCTTGGGCGAGCCCTTCAAATCATGTCGTTCGCAGATTTTCGCCAACCGCGCCGTCGCCTTGCAGGCGCCCTATGAGCAGCCCGGACAGGCCATCGCGTCCCAGACGATTTCCACGGCTCAGGAAGCCGGCTGGACCTGGGATATCGGGCTGACGGAGCGCAGGGGCGTGGGCTACGTCTATTCGACCGATCACAGCACGGACGAACGCGCAGAGCAGGTTCTTATGGACTATGTCGGTCGGTCGGGGCGGGCGTGCGATGTTCGTTTTCTGAATTTCGAAGCGGGATGCCGCCATGCTCAGTGGAAGAACAACTGCGTCGCCATAGGCTTGTCCGCAGGATTTATCGAGCCTCTCGAAGCCACGGGCATAGGCTTTGCTGAGATCGCCGCCCTGATCCTGTCCAATCTGTTCCCGTGGGAAGGCGATTATCAGGTATGCGCCGACCAGTTCAACAGGTTCATGACGCGGCGGTTCTATCACGTCGTCGACTTCATCAAGATGCACTATTGCCTGACGCGCCGTACCGACACCGATTTCTGGCGCGACAATGTCAGGCCGGAAACCATCCCCGACGGGTTGAAGGCGAGGCTGGAGCGCTGGCGCTATCGACCGCCGTCGTTTCTGGACATGGATCCCAATCATGACATCTTCACGGACGCCAGTTGGCAATATGTCCTCTATGGCATGGGCTACAAGACGGACATCGGGACTCAGGCGGGCGTCTACCGGTATTTCAACGAAGCGAAATCCCAATTCGCCGAAATACGGCGGCAGGCCGAGCGCGCATTATCCATTCTGCCTTCGCATCGGGATCTGATTGAGCAGGTGCGTGTGCAGGGATTCCAGCAAAACGCGCCGCTTGCAAAGCGGATCGCCTGAGGCCGGATCCGCAGCCATATAAAACAGCAAGAGATAGCGAGGAGATGAAGACTTCCAGGACAGCTCTGTCGCGGCAAGAGGCGTCGCCATCGCAATCCTCTACGCATCCGGAAAATAGCTCGCCACCTGTCGATCTCAGGCTTAATGGCCATAAGGTTCGGTAATTCAAATGAATATGAACAATCCCAGGCAATTTCAGGATGTCCGCGCATTCTGGCGTCCGATGCGGGACAGGCCTCTTGTCCTGCGGGGAGCGAACATCACGACGGCGGGTCGGCACAATCGTAAGATCATTCTTCAAACCGTTCGGGAAAGAGGCGAAGCGACCTGTGGCGAACTGGCCGATTTGACCGGACTGACGCGACCAGCGGTCTTCAAGATCGCCAGGGGACTGGTGGAAGAAGGGCTGGTGACTCGCGCGCGTCTTCCGGAAAAGACACTGGGCCAGCCCACCCATGCTTTGAAGCTTAATCCTGACGCCGCGTTCTCATTCGGTCTGCATATCGACCGCAGCCACCTCACGCTTGTCGTGGTGAATTTCGCCGGACAGGTCATGCGCAGGTTTCATCAGGCGGGGGACTTTACGCGACCGGAGCAGGCGCGCGCCTTTATCGCCGAAAGCATCGCCAGCCTGAAGCGCGATAACAGCAGCATAATGTCCCGGATAGCTGGCTTCGGAGCGGCTGTTTCACAGGGTCTGGAATTGTCTCCGAACCAATCGGTCGAAGGCCACTGGTGCGGCATCAACCTTTCGGACCTTCTGGATGGCGTCATAACGACCCGTCTTGTGCAGGAAAACGCCGCCGCCGCCGCCGCGATTGGCGAAATGCTGTCCGGCGCCGGACGAGGCGTTGATTCCTTCTTCTATCTTTTTATCGACGCGGGTGCGAGCGGTGGACTCGTCATCGACAGGCAGTATGTGCGCGGCGCCCATGGCCGTAGCGGCGAAATCGGTTTTCTTCCACAGATCAATCCGCTTCGTTCAAGCCGGACAAATCTTCAGAAAACCCTTGGCAATGCCGACCTGACCGGGGATCTGCTCAACATGCTCCATGACAACGGCTATGTCCTGGCCACGATAGCGACGCTCGACCAGCTCGACGAAATGGGACAAGCCGTCGTTGGTAAATGGATCGAAGCCGTCGCCGACTACCTGTATCTGCCGCTTCTGAACATTCTGTGCGTCGTGGATCCAGAGGTTATTCTGGTCGGCGGACTTTTGCCGCGCGGCCTGACAAAACGGCTCTGTTACCGCCTGAGCGAACGTCTTTCGATGCATGTCGGCGCTCATTGGCCGCAGATGGCTGTAAAGCCGGCTTCCGTTCTGGTCGATGCGGCGGCGGTCGGCGCTGCGGTCATGGCGTTTCAGCCGATCTGGGATTCCGCTTGAAACCGTCCAGACCGATCGGGATCGCCGTTTTTGTTTCTAAGACAAAAGTCATATTAATCAGTTGATTATGTCAAGTCTTAGCCATGCGTCTGCCCGTGCAAATCGTGAAGACAGCTTCGGCGCCACGCCAACAAAGACTGCGCAACTTAAGAATATCAATATACACAGACTAAGGAGTGAAACGCGATGAAAAGATCGCAAACTTCCATCGCGGCGGCTGTCGCGTTGATTTTGGTGACAGGAGTGTCCGGCTGCGGCGGCGGCTCGTCCGGGTCCGGCTCCGGGTCGGCATCAAGCAGTTCCTCATCGTCGAGCGCTCCGGTCCTGCCCGCCATTGGAAGCAGCGGCGCAACCAGCACGCCGCAACAGGTCGTCGCCGCGATGGCGCCCGGCATAAATCTCGGGAACACGATGGAAGCGATCGGCTGGGACGGCGCGCCGCCCTTTACGCATTCCGAGGAATGGGCGTGGGGCGCGGGCGCCGTGAATCAGGCGATTTTTAACGCCTATGCGGCTGCCGGTTTCAAGAGCGTGCGCATACCGGTGAACTGGTCGCAATACGCCGACGCCAACGACAATATCCAGCAGTTCTGGCTGGACCGCGTCAAACAGGTTGTGGACTATGCGCGCAATGCCGGTCTTTACGTCATCATCAATATTCATTCGGATGCTTGGGTGACGGCTGACCCCACTCAGGCGGCGACCGTCAACGCCAAGATGAACAAGTACTGGACGCAGATCGCCAACACTTTCAAGACCTACGATAACCATCTCCTGTTCGCCGCCCAGAACGAGACCTACGATTCCACCAATCACGGCTCACAACCCACAGCGGCAGAGTGTTCGGCGCAAACCGGTTACAACCAGTCTTTCGTCAGCGCCGTACGCGCGACAGGGGGGAACAATGCGGCGCGCACCCTGGTCGTCCAGGCCTATTCAACCAGTATCGATGATGCGGTGACATGCAATGCAACCTTGCCGACGGACACCCTCGCTAACCGGTTGATCATGGAGATTCACTGGTACAGCCCCTGGGACTTCGCTCTCAATGGCGGCGACACGACCCACTGGCAATACGGCGCCATCGCCACCGATCCCAGCGCCGTCGAGACCTGGGGCAATGAAGCCTATACGCGCCAGGAATTCGACAAGATGCAAACCGCGTTCGTCAACAAAGGAATCCCGGTGATCATGGGCGAGTACGGCGCTTATCCGAAAGCGACCGGCCCAGGCCAGGGCATCCGAACCTATACCAACTACTGGGCGCAATACACCACATACGAAGCTGTCTCGCATGGCATAATCCCATATTGGTGGGACACGCCCGGAGGCATATTTGATCGCGACACCGGGGCTGTGACCACTCCCGAAGTGGTCAATGCGATCATGACGGGGATGACCACGAATCCGGAACCAGCCGCATCTGTGGGTGTTAACGGCAGTTGATCAACGCCGTTTTCATCTTACGTGACCCTGCTGGCTGTGGCCCGCAGGGTCGTATTCTACTGAGACGCCCTGACCGGCCTATCCAATATTAACGAAGAGGTTGGCGGTCAGGCGACCGGTGCGCGGGTCGTCCGGAAGATCGTCGACATCGGCCAGTCTGGCGCTGTGCAACTGGCTGGCCCGATAAAGAATGAGACGATTGAAAACAGGCTCGATATAGGCGATTTCCTCGTATAGCGCCTGCAATGCGCCATGCCCCTGGCCTTTGTGGGCTTCGAGTTCGGCATTGCGTATCTGATGGCAGGCTTCGCTGTTGAGCGGCGTAACCACTTCCAGACCTGTAGCTTTGTGACGGTAAAACGCCGTGCCTCCATAATCCGCAGCGTTCAAAAAATGCACGGTCGCATAAGCGTCGGGGCGGACGGCGTCGGCATGAGGGATGACCTGTTCAGGCGCCATGGCGGCCTGCTGCAGGGTCGTTAATCCATAAAAGCCGCTCGCGAACGAGCGCGGATCCTTCCTGAATCCGAATAGGTCAGCCAGGGCCAGACGAAGGCCACCAAGGACATCCCGTACGTAATTGGCCGGAAGCCGGGCGATGCGTCCCGGATATTGAGACGGCGGTGACGGCGGATCAAAGCTTGCGTGCGCGCAGGCGAAATCGACCATCGCATCGGCGTCGACAAGCGCATCGTCGACAATCAGGACGGGCTGCCTGTCGCGGCCTATCCTGCGCGTTTCGAGGCTGGCATTTGGATTCAGGGCCAGACCGGAAAGGTAGACTGGCTTTTGATCAGCAGTCATACGCGCTTTCCGGTTTGGGCCGACTCTTCATCGTTCCGTGACACGATCAGAAGCTTCCGGCGGCTACGCCACGCTTGGTCTCAGACGGGCGGGCCTCGCCGTCACCGTCAGCCTGGCGGCGGCAAGACCGGCGCCGGAGGCTTCGACCACGATGTCGCCCGGCTGTTTTGCGGCCTGGACGATGACTTGCGCCAGGCCGTTGAACAGCGAACGCTCAGAGCCCTTGTCGCTTTCCAGGCAGTTGGGATCGCCGTTGCCGACGCCGATCAATGCACCCGCGCCCGAAACCTTGAACGTCAGTTTGGTATTGGCTGTCGGCGCCGGTCGTCCCTTGGCGTCAAAGGCTTCAACACGCAGCACGGACACGTCTTCGCCGTTGGCGTCGATAACCGATCGATCGGCCGTCAGACGCAGCGCAGCGGGCTGACCAGCGGTTTCGCGCCTTTCGGTCAAGATTCGTTTACCGTTTTTGAAGCCCCGCGCCTCGATATGACCGGGTGCGTAAACCACCTTCCACTCCAGGTGTTCCCACTTCGGCATGGCCTTGCGACCGAGACTCTTGCCGTTGACCACCAGTTCGACCTCGTCGCAGTTGGAATAGACCCAAACGGGGATTTCGGCGCCTTCCTTCCCGGCCCAGTTCCAGTGCGGAAAGACGTGCAGGCTCGGGGCCTTGCCCCACCAGGCCTTGTAATAATAGAAATAGTCCTTGGGAAAGCCGCACATGTCGGTGATGCCGAATTGCGAGTTGATCGACGGCCAGCCATACGGCGTGGGTTCGCCGCGATAGTCGAAGCCCGTCCACGCAAAACCGCCGGCTTCCCAGTCGCGCTTGGCCTGAAAGCTCCACCAGTCTTCCGGCGTTTGCCCCCAGGATACGACTCCGTCATAGCTGCTCATGACGTTGCGTTTGGCGTCGGTCGTGTACTCCCCGCGCGTCGAAACCGCGCTTGAGGTCTCGGAGCCCATGATCGGGCGTTGCGGGTACTTGGCGTGGTAACCGTCGGGCAGCCCCTGATTGTAGTTGAAGCCGATAACGTCAAGCGCGTTGGAGACGCCTTTTTCGTTGCCGCCATTGACTGCAGCCGTCGTCATGCGCGTCGGATCCAGTTCATGGCAACGCCGGACCATTGCAGCCGCGATCTTCTCTCCCTGCTCCGCCATCGCATCCTGCAACAGCCATTCCTCGTTTCCGATCGACCAGATGATGATCGAGGGCGAATTGCGGTAGCGCCTGATCATGGCCTCCAACTGAGCCATGCCTTCCGGGTTAGAACTCATCTGGCGCGTTTCGCACATCATCATCACGCCTAAGCGGTCGCAGGCCATGACCAGCTCAGGAGTCGGCATATTATGCGATGTGCGGATGGCGTTGCACCCCATTTGCTGCATGACGCCGACGCGGAAGGCCTGCAGGCGGTCGGGCAGGGCGGCGCCGACTCCGGCGTGATCCTGGTGATTGCACACGCCCTGGATTTTCACATGCTCGCCATTGAGGAAAAAACCCTTGTCGGCGGTGAAGGCGGTGGAGCGCACCCCGAAATCGACGCGTTCGCCGTCGCGAACCCGCCCGTCATATTCCAACGTCACCAGGGCGGCATAGAGGGTGGGCGTCTCGACCGACCAGAGTTTGGGAGTGGCGAGGCTCGTCGAGGCGTGGAAGTCGGCCTCGCCGTCGGCGGGGATCGTCATTTCTCCTGCGTCGGCAGTGGCCACGGCGGTCCCTGCGGCATCCACAATCGTCCATTTCACCCGCGCCGTACGCGGCGCTCCGCTGGTATTGACGCCCGTGGCCGACAGATCGAGCACGGCCTTGTCGCCCTCGATCTTTGGACGCACGACGCTGTCCCAGCGCCCGAGATGCACGGCGTCCGTCTTGAGCAGCCAGACGTGGCGGTAAACGCCAGCGCCTTCGTAAAACCAGCCGTCGCCGAAGCTGGCGTCGACGCGCAGGGTAATGACGTTCGTGCTTCCGTAACTGAGAAAATCGGTCAGGTCGAAACGGAAGGGCGCGTAGCCGTTGGTATTGCGACCGATAAAGCAGCCGTTGACAAAGACCAGCATGTCACGGAAAGCGCCATCGAACTCGATCCAGATGCGGCGGCCAAGATCGCTTTTCGGAATGTCGAATTCGCGTCGGTACCAGCCGACGCTGGTTTCCGGATATCGCCGCCCAAGCGGTTTGTAGCCGTGGGACTGCAAGGAATCGTCTTTGACGAACGGCAATTCCACGGCCCAGTCATGCGGCAGATTTACCGTTCGCCACGTCTTCGCCTCTTCAAAACCGGTCTTGGCGAATTTGAAGTCGCCGGTCTTGGCGAAATCGCCCTGGCCATACCCGAAACCGAGATCTTTCGAAGGATCGGCGCCGTTGCCGAACGTGAACTTCCAGCCAAAATCGAACAACAGTTGCTCTCGCGGCGCCAATGCCGTCAAGGCCGCGTCACCGGGACCAGAAGAGCTTGCGACGTCGGACGGTGCGGCAAAAGCGGCAGCGCTACGCCCCAGCAGGGACGCGGCGGACAGAGCAAAACCGGCGGCAAGCAGGTCACGGCGGGCGATCTGGGACAAGAGTGTTTCCTTCGGTGGCGCTGGGGCTGCCGACCACGACGCCCCGTTGATTTC
>DATMTF010000142.1:0-2636 GCA_035565015.1 Asticcacaulis sp.
ACAGGCGCATATTTGACAAGGACGCAGTTAACGGAGTGTTACGGAACATGTCCGGCATTGCGAAAGAATTTATCGCTAAACCGGAATTTTCGCGCGCCGCAATCACATCGTTTTTATCATTATTGTCAAAACGTGACCCTGCGGCGTGGCGCAAAGCGATACGCCGTCGAAAATGTGAGCGGTATCAATGATTTTCCGCGCGCTTCAGAACAGGCGGCTCTTGACCTTGGCGGCGGCGATGAAGCTGGAGAACAAAGGATGCGGCGCGAACGGGCGGCTCTTGAGTTCGGGGTGATACTGCACGCCGACGAACCACGGATGATCGTCGCGTTCGACGATTTCCGGCAGCAGACCGTCCGGCGACATGCCGGTGAATTTCAACCCGACCGCCTCAAGGCGCTCGATATAGTCGCGGTTGACTTCGTAACGGTGACGGTGGCGTTCGGAAATACCTGTCGCGCCATAGATGTCGGCGACTTTAGAGCCGGAGCGCAAGGCGGCGTCGAATGCGCCCAGCCGCATGGTGCCGCCTAAGTTTCCGCCCGCCGCGCGCTGAGTCAGCTCATTGCCGCTAAGCCATTCGGTCATCAGGCCGACGACGGGCTCTGAGGTGTGGCCGAACTCGGTCGATGAAGCCTCCTTGATCCCGGCCAGATGGCGCGCGCTTTCCAGCACCGCCATCTGCATGCCGAAACAGATGCCGAAATAGGGAATTTCGTTCTCGCGCGCGAATCGCGCCGCGTCGATCTTGCCCTGGGCGCCGCGTTCGCCGAACCCGCCCGGCACCAGAATGGCGTGGACGTTTTCCAGCCGCTGCCGCACCAGATCGGGATCGCCCTCGAAGGTCTCCGACTCGACCCAGTCGATATTGACCCGGACATTATTGGCCATGCCGCCGTGATACAGGGCCTCGATCAGCGACTTATAGGCGTCTTTCAGCACCGTATATTTGCCGACGACGGCGATGGAGACCTCGCCGTCGGGATAGGAATAGCGCTGGGTGATGTCCTTCCACATGGACAGTTCCGGCGCGGGCGCGTCTTCAATGCCGAAGACATTGAGCACCTCAACATCCAGCCCCTGCTTGTGATAGTCGATCGGCACGGCGTAGATGTTTTCCGAATCCATCGCCTGAATGACGGCGGTTTCGCGCACATTGCAGAACAGGCCGATCTTGCGGCGTTCCTCAGGCGGAATCTCCTGCTCGCAGCGGCACAAAAGGATATCGGGTTGGATGCCGATCGAGCGCAGTTCCTTGACCGAGTGCTGCGTCGGCTTGGTCTTCATCTCGCCCGCCGTCTTGACGAAGGGCAGAAGCGTCAGGTGTATGAAGCAGCACTGACGGCGCGGCAATTCCTGCCCCAACTGGCGGATGGCCTCAAAGAAGGGCAGCCCTTCAATATCGCCGACCGTGCCGCCGATCTCGACCAGGATGAAGTCGGCGTCGCCCTGATCGGAGACAACGAACTGCTTGATCTGGTCGGTGACGTGCGGCACGACCTGCACGGTGGCCCCCAGATAGTCGCCGCGCCGCTCCTTCTCGATGATATTGGAATAGATGCGGCCGGTGGTGATATTGTCGGACTTGCGCGCATTGACGCCGGTGAAGCGCTCATAGTGGCCAAGGTCGAGATCGGTTTCGGCGCCGTCGTCGGTGACGAAGACCTCGCCATGCTGGTACGGCGACATCGTGCCCGGATCGACGTTCAGATAGGGATCGAGCTTGCGCAGGCGGACCTTGAAGCCGCGCGCCTGCAACAGCGCGCCCAGAGCCGCCGAGGCCAGACCCTTGCCGAGCGAGGACACCACCCCGCCAGTGATGAAGACAAAACGCGCCATATCGAACCTAATCCCGGAATCAGTCGCTTAATATCATAACTAACCCATGAGGCGCGAACCTCATGGGTTGAAAAGGCTTAGAACTGTCAGTCGCGCCTATTGCGCGGCGGAGGAGCTTGCGGACGCCGCAGGTTTTGCGGCTTCGGACGCCTTGCCGCTGGAAACCGCCGCCGCCTTACTGACTGAAGACGCCTTGCTCGATGAGGAGGTGTCCCAGATGGCGTTCTTGGCCGCTTCGACCTGCTTTTGCGACGCGCCGCCTGACTTGGGCAGGGCGACCGGCGCCGACAATTGCGGCGTCGGACCGGCGATCTTGTTCGCAACGGGCGCAGCGGCAAACGGCGCCTGAGACGCGGCGGGCGGCGGGGCGCCCAGCGGCAGATCGCTCAGCGACGGACCGGAGGACGAGGCGCTTGACGACGCAGCGGCGGCGGAGGTCGCTGGTCCGCTGACCGGCAGGGTCAGGCCGGACGTATCCACCTGATCGACCGCCGACTTGACGCGGTTCTGCATATTGCCGACCGCCGTCAGGGCGACGCAGTTGGCGAAGAACAAAAAGGCCAGAATCCCGGTCAGGCGCGTCAGCAGATTACCGGCGCCGCGCGCCGACATGAAGCCCGACGGCCCGCCGCCCATGCCGAGCGCGCCGCCCTCGGACTGCTGGATAAGAATCAGCCCGCCCATGGCGAGGCAGATGATGATCTGGACGGTGAGCAGGATACCAAAAAGCATATCTTCGTCTTCTGTGGCCTTAAAAAAGTTGCACGCCCTTAGCATCCCCCGCGGCGCTTGGCCAT
>DATMTF010000143.1:0-2024 GCA_035565015.1 Asticcacaulis sp.
AAAAAAATCTGCGTAAATCGGCGTAATCTGTGGTTTCCCCTTTTTAATAGGCCCGCGCCTACTCCCAGAATTCCTGTTTTTGCGGGATGCGGTTGAAGGCGATCTTGGCGCCGACGAAGCTGTGCAATCGGGTGCGCGGACCGATGGTGATGGCGTCCTTGCCGAACTTCTGGTTCAGGCGGTCGAGCGCGCCGAGCAGCTTCATGTGTTTCGCGTCCTCCTGCGCTTCGGGGGTCCAGCCGAACAGGTCGGGCGGCGCCTCGGCGCTGTGCAGGCCCAGGCACACCACCGACACCTTGCGCGCGCGATCGTCTTTCAACCGCGCCGCCGCCTCGGCCCAGGCGGCTTCGAGGCCGCGCAGCAGGGTGAAGCTGTCCGAGGTCAGCTCGAAGCGCGCCTCGGCGCCCGCCCGGCCCTTATCGGCGCCGCTGATCGACAGGTAGAGCCCGGTGCATTTATAGCCCATGCGGCGCAGGCGCGAGCCGCATTTGGCCGTCAGCCGCCGCGCCACCAGCCGCGCCTGCGCCAGCGGCCGTAATTCGGCGGGTAAGACGTGCGAATGGCTGATCGAGGAGCGCTGTGTGACGATCTCCGGCGGATCGACGCCGTGCAGGGCGTACCAGAAGTTTTCGCCCATCACCCCGCCCCAGATCTGGCGCAGGCGCGACGGCGAGGTCGCCCACAGCGCCTTTACATCATAGATGCGCGCCGCGTTCAGCCGTTTCAGCATGGCGCCGCCGATTCCGGCGAAATCGTCCAGCTTCAGGCTCAAAAGGTCGCCGGGCAGACGATCCTGACGCAGCACGCTTAGGCCCAGCGGCTTTTTCATATCGGCGGCGGTCTTGGCCAGCAGGCGCGACGGCGCGATGCCGATCGAGGCGGTCAGGCATTCGCCGACATGCTCAAGAATACGGCGCTGAATGCGATGTCCGAGCGCCCGCGCCGCGCGTTCGTCGCGCTGCGGCCCCAGAAGGCGGCAGGCGACCTCGTCGATCGAGCAGACCCGGTCCACCGGCAGCACCTGATCGACCTGGACCAGAATCTGGTCGTGCAGTTCGACATAACGGTCGGGGCGCGCCTCTCGGATGATCAGGCCGGGGATGCGTTCCTTCGCGTCCGCCACCTTCGTGCCGGTCTTGACGCCCAGCGCCTTGGCCTCCTGGCTGGCGGCGATGGCGCTGGTGTAGTCGCTCATGACGGGTACGACGATGACGGGCCGCCCGCGCAGGCGCGCATCGTCCTGCTGCTCGCAACTGGCGAAATAGCTGTTCATGTCGAGATACAGCCAGTTCAGCCCGCCATCTGTCACATCGTCGGCCATGTTGAGAACATAAAGTGAACATTGGTCCGCGTCAAGCGTCAAGCCGTCTGCAAACCCGCATTGCTTTTTGATCAGGATACCCGACAATCAGGCCTTCAACAGGAGCTGTTCCCATGCGGTCACCCGCCTTCGCCATCTCTTGCCTGGCGCTTATGCTGCTTACGGGCTGCGGGCGGCACCGTTTCACCGTCACGACCGACAGCGCGACCAATGGCCGTTTTCACCAGCCGCAGTTCGCCAGCGCGGGCGGCTGCACCGGCGCCAATGAGAGCCCGCACCTGAGCTGGGCGGGCGCGCCGAAGGAGACGCAAAGCTTCGCCGTCACCATGTTTGACCCTGACGCGAAGACCGATCATGGCGGCTTCTGGCACTGGGTGATTTTCAACCTGCCCGCCACAGTGAACGATCTGCCCGACAACGCCTCCGACTCGCCGCCGCGTCTGCCGCGCAGCGCGACCCAGGCGCAGAACGATTACGGCAACGACGGCTATGGCGGTCCCTGCCCGCCCACGGGCGAAGACCATCGCTATGTCATCACGGTCTGGGCGCTGAAAACCCCCGCCCTGCTGCTGCCGCCGACCGCTAAGGCGCAGGACGCGGCGGCGCAGATTCGCGATCAGGCGGTGGCGCATACGCAGATCGTGGTGCGCGCAGGCGGATGAGCTGCGACAAAGATAAAATTCGCAATGCAAAACAAATCGGC
>DATMTF010000144.1:0-4841 GCA_035565015.1 Asticcacaulis sp.
CCTGCATCCACAGCCCCGACGCTCCAGTCCGTCCACAATAACACATTTTCGTGAAGTCGGCGTAGGCGCGTTACGGTTTCATCGGTCAGCAGATTTTTTGTTTTGTCGTCGGGCGCAAACGGACCTTTCGCCAGTGCGAACTGTACCAGGTCACCAAGTTGCGCCAGCGTCTGGGCGCGTTCGCGCACCAGCGGCAGGGTGCGGGTCAGGATTTCAAGTTGCGCCGCATCGTCGATCCGTAGCCGCTGCGAGACGAGGCGGGTCAGACGCGACAGATCGCAGACGCGAATCCAGTGCGCATTGACGCTGCCCAGCTTGGCGAAGTCGAGGCGGGCGGGGGCCTTGTTGATGTCCGCAATGTCGAACCAGCTTATTGCCTGCGCGTCGTCGAAAATCTCGTCGTCGCCATGCGACCAGCCGAGGCGCGCCAGATAGTTGCGCATGGCTTCGGGAAGGTAGCCGAGGTCTTCATAGTCGCCGACCGCCTGAGCGCCGTGGCGCTTGCTGAGCTTGGCGCCGTCCGGACCGTGGATCAGCGGAATGTGCGCGAAGGTCGGCGTGGGCCAGTCCAGCGCCTGATAGATCAGGCTCTGCCGCGCGGCGTTGTTGAGATGGTCGTCGCCGCGAATGATGTGGGTGACGCCCATATCGTGATCGTCCACCACCACGGCCAGATTGTAGGTCGGCGCGCCGTCCGAACGCAGCAGGATCAGATCGTCCATGTCTTTCGTATTGAAAGCGACCTCGCCCTGCACCGCGTCGCGGATGATAAGCGGCTCATTCAGCGGGCCTTTGAAGCGGATGACGTGCGGATTTTGCTTATCTTCAGCGGACGGCGTCCGGTCGCGCCACGGCGAGCGCAGGGCGTGGCCATTGGCGCGCGCCTGTTCGCGCGCCGCTTCGGTTTCTTCCGGCGACATGAAGCAGGCGTAGGCGCGACCGCTGGACAGCAGTTCAGCCACGACGTCCTTGTGACGCTGTTCGCGCCTGTGCTGGAACACGACCTCGCCGTCGCCGTGCAGGCCCAGCCAGTCCAGTCCCTGAAAAATGGCGTCCACGGCCTCCTTCGTCGAGCGCGCGCGGTCGGTGTCCTCGATGCGGATCAGGAACCTGCCGCCGGTGTGGCGCGCATACAGCCAGTTGAACAGGGCGGTGCGCGCGCCGCCGATGTGCAGGAAGCCGGTGGGCGAGGGCGCGAAACGGGTGACGACTTGCGAAGGCGTAGCGGACATGATCATGTAGCTCAGATTACGATTTGGTCTGCGTCATATAGCGACGGGGGCGCGCAACCAAGTCCTAAACACGGGCGGGGGCATGAAATCAGCGATTTGGCGGGCCGTTGGAGCGGCGTGGGCGCAACAGGGCGGGCGCCTGTTCCTGTGGGGACCGGTAGCGTTCGGTACAGGCGCGGCGCTGTACTTCGCCCTGCCGGGCGAGCCGGTCTGGTGGTGGTGCGCGGCGCCGTGCGGCGTATTGCTGCCGATGGTTGTGGCTGGCCGACATTGGCTTGCTGCGAGCTGGCTGAACGCGATGCTGACGCTCTTGTTGCTGTGCGCTTTGGGGCTGATGATCGCCAAGCTGCGCGCCGATCATGTCTCTGCGCCGGTTCTGAACCCTGATCGCACGACGTACCGGCTGACCGCTTTTGTCGTCGACAATATCTCACCGTCGCGTGAGGAGCCGCGCCTGCTGCTGGCGCCGATTCGGATGGACGGCGTGACGGCGCAGCACACGCCGCTTCGGCTGCGGGTGTCGTTGCGGTCCGGCGTGATCGAGGCGGCGCATGTGCGTCCCGGTGACGCCATTTCCGTTTTCGCCATCCTGAACCCGCCGCCGTCGCCGTCCCTGCCGGGGGGCTATGATTTTGCGCAGGCAGCCTGGTTCCAAGGCGTCGGCGGCGTAGGTTTTGCTCCAGGAACGGTGACGGAGATCGCAGCGCCCAGGGTCGGTTTCAAACTCGATTGTATTTTAAAACTCAATCAGTTGCGTTGGTGGATCACGCAGAGGCTTCTGGGCGACATTCGCGATGTCTGGCGCGATGACGGCGAACTGGGCGGTTTTGCGGCGGCGCTGGTGACGGGGCAGCAGGCCTTTGTGCCGCAAAGCCTGATCAATGATATGCGCGCATCAGGACTGGCGCATATTTTGTCGATTTCCGGGGTGCATATGGCGGTAGTCGGGGGATTTGTCTTCTTCGGCCTGCGCTGGCTGATGGCGTTGATCCCGGCGCTGGCCTTGCGTTTTCCGATTAAAAAGATCGCAGCAGGTTTGGGCGTCATGTTCGTGCTGGCCTATCTGGCGATTTCCGGCGCGCCCGCGCCAGCCGTGCGCTCGGCGGTGGTCGCCTGCGTCGCGTTTGGAGCAATCCTGTTAGACCGCAGAGCCTTGTCGCTGCGCGCCCTGGCCATTGCGGCGTTTGTGGTGATCGCGCTGACACCGGAGGCGGTGATTCAGCCCGGTTTTTTGATGTCGTTCAGCGCTACGGCGGCCTTGCTGGCTTTGGCGGAAGGCTGGCGCGGTCCGATTCGCGAGATCAGCGTGCCAGGCTGGGTCCGGGTCATTCAGGCGGCGGCGGAGGTCGTGTGGCTGTCGCTGATGGCGTCACTGGTCGCCACCGCCGCGACGACTCCGTTCGCCATCGCCTATTTCAACCGTTTCTCCGTCTATGGCCTGGCGTCCAATCTGTTTGAATCGCCGGTGACCGCCTTTATCGTCATGCCGTTTCTGGCCGTTGGGACAGCCTTGTCGGCGACGCCGGTGGGGCAACCGCTGCTGAATGTCGCCGCTGGCGGGTTATGGTTGCTGAGGCAGATCGCCGCCCTGACGGCTGGATTGCCGCAGGCGGTGATCGGCTGGCCGTCTGCGCCCGCCGCTATATTGCCGCTGGCGACGCTGGGCGTGATCTGGATGTGCCTGATCAAAGGTCATATCCGCTGGCTGGGATTGGTTCTGGCCAGCGCGATCCTGTGGTGGCCGCGGGCGCCGGTCAGCGATATCTGGATCGATCCGGCAGGCGGCAATGCGGCGATGCGGATAGGCCGGGACGCCTTTGCGCTGCGTCCGAAGGTGCGGCAATATGGTTTTCAGCTATGGACGCAGCGTTATAATCTGAGCGAGGATGCAAATCTGCGCGATCGCTATTTCGTCTGTAAAGGCTATGCTTGCCTTCCAAAAACGACCTCGCCTTATCGCGTCGGATTCTGGTTTTCCAACAAGCCGCCCAAGCCGGGGATGTTTGACGCCTTGTGTCAGGCCAGCGATCTGGTCGTGTTGCGCAATCCGATGGCGGACTGGCCCGCTTCATGCGCCAGGGTCAACCGCATCAGCGCCGGGGATTTCCGGCGGCTCGGCGCCATGGAGCTGACGCGACAGTTGAAAGGCTGGGCGATCAAGGCCGCCCAGCCTTTGCGGGGGCAACGCTATTGGTCGGTCCGTTCGGATGCGGACGCCGATCAGTGATAGCGGCGCATCAGACCGACGAGACGGCCCTGAATCTTCACCTGACCGTCGTTGTAAATCTGTGTCTTATAGGCCGGATTGGCGGCTTCCAGGGCAATCGACGCGCCCTTGCGGCGCAGGCGTTTCAGCGTCGCGGTCGCATCATCGATGAGGGCGACGACGATCTCGCCGGACTGGGCCGTGTCGGTCTTGCGGATCACCACATAGTCGCCATTCAGAATCCCGGCATTGATCATCGAATCGCCTTCGATTTCGAGCAGATAATGCTCACCGGCGCCGAGCATGGCCTCCGGCACCGACAGGCGGTCGCGTTCCTGACCCATGGCTTCGATCGGCACGCCCGCCGCGATCTTGCCCAGCAGCGGCAGGTCGCGCGCATCGTCATTGACTGCGCGCGGCGCTTCGGCGGGTTTGGCGCCTTCAACCACCTGCGGCACAAAGGCCTGACGCCCGCGCGGCGGCGCCGAGGCGGTGGCCTGATCCGGTAGTTTGATGACTTCGAGCGCGCGGGCGCGGTGGGCGAGGCGGCGGATAAAGCCGCGCTCCTCCAGCGCCGTAATCAGGCGGTGAATGCCCGACTTGGAGGCCAGATCCAGCGCCTCTTTCATTTCATCGAACGAGGGCGATACGCCCGTCTCCTTGATGCGTTCGTGGATGAACATCAGGAGTTCGCGTTGTTTGGTCGTCAGCATCAGGACATCCTTCGCATCGCCCGGCCACCCCACAGGTTGCGCGGAACAAGTCATGAACCTACGAATGATGTTCTATATGTGTTCTTGTTAATGTCAAGCTAACGTCAAAAGTTTTTTCGTCGCCTGCGTTACATCGGCTTGCCGCATCAGGCTTTCGCCCACCAGCATGGCCGTTGCGCCCGCATTAGCGCACCGTGCGACGTCTTCCGGGGTGAATATGCCGCTTTCGGCCACCAGAACATGCTTCGGCCCGACCATGCCCGCCAGCGCCTCGGTGGTTGCGAGGCTGACCTCAAATGTTTTGAGATTTCTGTTGTTTATGCCGATAAGTTGAGATTTCAGCCGTAAGGCGCGATCCATTTCGGCGCGGTCATGCACCTCGACCAACGCATCCATGCCGAGGTCGTGCGCGGCGTCGATCAGATCGGCGGCCAGGGCGTCGTCGATCATCGCCATAATGACCAGAATCGCATCGGCGCCCAGGGCTCGCGATTCGGCGACCTGCCAGACATCGACGAGGAATTCCTTGCGGATGCAGGGCAGATAGACGGCGGCTCTGGCTGATTCGAAATACGATTCATGGCCCATGAAGCTCGGCGCATCGGTCAGGATGGACAGGCAGCTTGCGCCGCCCGCAGCGTAGGCGCGGGCCAGGCTTGGCGGGTCAAAGTCTTCGCGAATCAAACCCTT